>NZ_JCBCDA010000026.1:0-12499 GCF_059865615.1 Petrocella sp.
ACATTAGATAAAAGTATTTTAAGGGATCTTTATAAACGTATTCTTACAAAAGAAGAAAGTATTGAGAATCTATATCATAAGCTAGAAAGCTAAATATGGGTTCATACTATGAGGAGATTGTATGAAAAAAAATAATATAACTATAACCAGCGTTAAAAATGGACCTTATGTGATATCTAATCTGAAGGAAATCAAGGAATCTGTCGGTATAAATGTACCTATAGATGCACCTACTAAATCCTTCTGTCGGTGTGGAGAATCAAAAATAAAACCTTTTTGTGATGGGACCCACGGTAAAATCGATTTTAAAACCGATAAGTCAATTGACCGACAACCAAGACATTCGGATACTTACAGAGGGAAAAAAATAACCATTCATGATGACAGAGGCATATGTTCCCATGCAGGGTATTGTACAGATGGTTTACCTAAAGTCTTTAGGATGGGTACAGAACCATGGATAGATCCGGATGCAGAGTCAGTTGAAAAAGTCATGGAGACCATAAAAAAATGTCCTTCCGGCGCACTAAGCTATACGATAGATGATGTTAAATATGATTCGTTTTCGGACACCCCGGAGGTGATGATCACTAAAGATGGACCCTATGTGATTAAAGGCTCCATTGAATTAAAGGATGATGATACGCCTGAATCCTTGGAACATTATGCGCTTTGTCGCTGTGGTCATTCGAAGAATAAACCATTCTGTAATGGACAACATTGGTATGAAAAATTTGAAGATGACGGTAAGGTTAAAAAAAAACTGGACAAAGTAACCATAGATGATGAGAAATACGATAACAAGTACACCACAATTCAGAAGTTAGCAAAAACCGGTAAAAGCGAAAACTCTGCTATGAGGACCCTTGAAACTTTCCCGGATTTTAAAACAATTTTGTTTAAGGGTAGCCAACTTCACAGAATGCCTCTTAACGGAGATGTTCCGGTGAATCTGAAGACGGTAATCGGTAAGACGGCCAAAAAACCTATAACCCTCAACCTTCCTTTTTATGTATCCCATATGTCTTTTGGCGCTTTATCAAGAGAAGCTAAGATTGCTTTAGCTAGCGGTAGTGCCATTGTCGGGACAGCTATGTGTTCGGGAGAAGGGGGTATGTTGTTAGAATCTAGAGAGGCGGCAAAAATATATATTTATGAACAAGGAACAGCACATTTTTCTTATGATGAAGAAATCATGAAGAAGGCAGATGCTGTTGAATTAAAAATAGGCCAAGGTGTTAAGCCGGGATTAGGTGGACATTTGCCAGCGAGTAAAATTACGCCAGAAATAAGAAAGATTAGAGGGCTTAAAGAAGGAGAGGAATCTATTTCTCCAGGAAGATTGGCCGGTGTTGATTCTCTAGAAGATCTTATTAAAAGAGTTGAACGTATACGCATGGTCACAGACGGAGTTCCGATTGGTATAAAATTTGCAGCGGGAAATATTGAAGAAGATATCGCCTTTGCACTACAAGCAAATCCGGATTTCATTACGATTGATTGTCGCGGTGGTGCTACTGGATCTTCGCCTAAGTTTTTAAAAGATAATGTTGGAATGCCACCAATATTTGCAATTAGAAGAGCTAGAAAATATCTAGATCAAGTTAAGAGTGATGTCTCTTTATGTATAACCGGTGGTTTTAGAGATAGCTCTGATATTGCCAAAGGTATAGCGTTAGGTGCAGATGCAATAGCACTTGCTACGGCATCTATGATATCTATTGGTTGCCTTCAATCTAAAGTTTGTCATACAGGTACTTGTCCGGTAGGTATAGCAACACAAGATGAAGATCTAAGAAGTGTTTTTAATATGAAAGAATCCATTCAGCATTTTGTAAACTTTTATACAGCAACAGCAAATGAGTTAGAAGTTTTTGCCAGAACAAATGGAAAAGATGATATACATCAGCTCGATGTGGATGACCTTATGACAATTAATAATGAAGTCTCGATAAATACAGATATTAAACATGTTTGATGTATTATGGTAGTCCCTTGTTATAAAAAGATAAAAGCATATCTATTATTCATTTTTCATTAAGAAAACATACTTCATAGGTATGTGCAATTTGATCTTGTTATTGTTTGATTCTAATATGTGGGGGCATGAGGCTTTAGCGATTTGTAGTTGAAGCACATTGCCACCACAATTAACAATAATCGTCGTTGAGAAAACCCCATCTATTTTATCCATGATTTCACAATCAAATACATTATCCATAGATGTTGTTTCAATATAGAGCTTAAGGTGATGGGCTCGGATACCGGCCAGCATAGAGTCGGATAAGGGTATTTGGTTATTTGCGGCTTTAAAAATAAGGTTTTTGGACTTAAGCAAGAGGTAGTCTTTGTGTTTTTCTAGGATGGACACGTCCAGTATATTCTTACACCCGGTTATTCTAGCTGTGGTCAAGTTAATGGGTTTGTTAATGATGTCTTCTTTTGGACCCAGTTGAAGATTCTGACCTTGATCCATGATCATAATCTGGTCACAGATGCGGTAAGCTTCTTCAATGTTATGAGTCACAAGCAATACAATACCATTAAAATTCTCTTTGATTATTTTCATCAACTCTTTTTCCAATAAGTATTTAATATGACTATCTAGGGCAGAAAAAGGCTCATCTAAGAGTAGCAAGTCCGGTTCTGTAATGAGTGTTCTTGCCAGAGCCGTTCTTTGTTGTTGTCCGCCGGATAGCTGAGAGGGATAGTGATGTTCAAGACCCTTTAGTTGCATCTTCTCAATCATATAAGTTACTTTCTGTGTACGTAGATTTTTTTCAAAGTGTTTCATACCATAGGCGATATTTTGCCTTACTGTCAGATGAGGGAACAAGGCATAGTTTTGAAAAACATAACCTATGTTACGTTCTCGTGAAGGTATATTGACTTTGGATTCATAGGCGTATAATAATGTACCGTTAAGTCGAATACTTCCGCTATCCGGTGTTTGAAGTCCGGAGATGCATTTTAAGGTCATGCTTTTACCACAACCGGAGGCACCAAGTATACCTAGTACGCCTTTATCGGCAGCAAAGGAAGTTTGGAGGGTGAATTTTCCTAAGGACTTTTTAAAAGATACTTCAAGCATGTTCACTCACCCCTTTTTCATCTTTCTTTCGAGTTGATTGATGGTAAACAAGACAATAATGGCAATACTGGTCATAATAAAGACGAGCAAGTTGGCCATCTCTTTGTTGCTGGCTTGCAGGGCATCATATATGGCGATGGGCATGGTCATTGTCTTGTTGGGAATGCTGCCTGATACCATTAAGGTGGTTCCAAAATCGCCGAGTGCTCGGACAAAAGACATTGTAAGACCGGCCACGATACCACGCCATGCGATGGGGATAACTACGGTAATGAAGACGTTCATTTCACTTCGACCAAGGAGTCTAGCAGCATTAAGATAGTCTTCATTGATTTCAAGAAAGGCCGTTTTTGAGGCCTTAATCAAGTAAGGAATAGAGACGACAGTAGATGCGATAATAGCACCGGTTGGGGTAAAGACAATCCTTATGTCAAAATTGTTCTCTAAAAAAGCCCCAATAGGCGATTGCCTTCCTAAGAGAACAAGTAAATAATAGCCAAGAACTGTAGGCGGTAATACAACGGGTAAATTGGTTAAAGTATCCACAAAATCTACGGCTTTTCCACGACCCCTACTCAAAAAATAAGCGACAGGAAGCCCGAATAAGAAGCTGATCAGCGTTGCGGTGAAGGCAACACGAAAAGATAAGTAGAGCGGAAAAAGATTAACACTATTCATAAGTTTACTCCTCAGGTGTTACAAAGCCATATTGATGCATTATTTCTTTGCCTTTTGGACCATTCACAAATGCTACAAAGGCTCTTGCCAGTGCTTCGTTATCGGTATCACTTACCACCGCCATGGCTTGGGTTAAAGGTGCATGCATATCGGAATCAATCATACTATAATTAAGTGTCGCTTCATCCTTTTGTGAGCGTGCAATAATAGCGACATCTGCATTGCCGGTCGTTAGGTAGGAAAGTGTTTCTGCTATGTTCTTACCAAAAACGATTTTGGGTTCGAGCGTCTCCCATAAACCTGCGGTTTCAATGGCTTGTTTTGCTGCTAATCCATAAGGTGCATGATCAGGACTGGCGATGGCAATAATTTTGATATTTGGGTCCCTAAGATCATCTATTGCTGTTGCTTCAATCCCACGGTCTTTATGGCTTGCAATACCGATACGACCGATGGCGTAAATCTGTCTTGTTTTTGGAAGAATCAGACCTTTTGCATCAAGGCTTGTAATGGCACTTTCATTTGCAGCAGTAAAGACGTCAAAAGGCGCACCATTAGTAATTTGTTCGCTTAAGGTGGCGGTTGAGGCAAAAGAAAAGGTAACACGACAGTTGTTCGAGGCTTCAAAGGCTGTGCCTATTTCAGTAAAAGCCTCTGTTAGTGATGAAGCTGCAGCAACAGTCAATGTACCTTTTTCTTGAGTCATCAAGTCGGCTGATTCACGAGGGTTATCCTTGGTAGAAGCGATAGTTCCCTTAGTATTACAACCGTGTAAACTCATAATGGATATAATTAGAAAAAGTATTAAGAAGTTTTTTTTCATTCTTCTCCCCCCTCGTATTGTTGATCAAGTTGAATGTGAACAAAACAATATGAAACACACTATAAAGATATATAATTATTATTATTTTGTACATATTATACGTAGATAAGGATTAAAAGTCAAGGGACAAGACGCTTGAAGTTGTCAAACGTGACGAAACGTGATATAATCACAAGCATTATATCCAATATGTTAGGAAGGTGGATGCTATGGATAATCAAAGTGCACTTACGGCTCAAGAAGTAGCGGAACTATTGAAGATTGCAAAAAACACAGTCTATGAATTGATAAAAAGAGGTGAAATCAATTCTTATAAAGTTGGTCGGAAAGTCAGGTTTACTCTAGAAGATGTAGAAGCCTATATTGCAAGATCAAAACAACTTCAGCCAACGGTTATGGTACTTGATAAGGACGAAAAAACAGAAGGCCATCTGAAACCTAAAGGCAATGCTTTTAGTGGTAATTTTGTTATATGTGGTCAAGATATTATGTTAGATGTTTTATCCAATTATATCGAACGTCATCCCAAAGGAGGACCAACCCTTCGATCCTATATTGGTAGCTATAGCAGTCTTTTTGCTTTATATCAAGGAGAGATTCAAGTTGCATCAGCCCATTTATGGGATAGCAATACGGGGCAATACAATATCCCATACGTAAGAAGTTTGCTTCCCGGAATACCTACGGTTATCATACATCTTGCTTATAGAATGCAAGGATTTTATGTGGCAAAAGGTAATCCCAAAAATATTACAACATGGAATGACTTAAAAAGAGAGGATATTACCATGATCAATCGAGAAAAAGGTGCAGGTTCTCGTGTGCTTCTCGATGAACATTTGCGATTGCTTGGAATCTATGGGAGTACAATTAAAGGTTATAAAAGGGAGTCTCAATCCCACCTTACAGTTGCAAGCACAGTTGCCAGGGGCGGGGCAGATGTAGGTATTGGAAGTGAAAAAATAGCTCGTCAAGTGGATGGAATAGACTTTATACCATTACAGAAAGAGAGATACGAGTTGGTTGTTAAGAAGGAAGATATAAGAACACCTCAAATACAAGCAATTCTAGAAATCCTTAATTCAGAAGAATTTAAGACGGAGTTTATTGGCGTTGGTGGATATGATATAAGTGAGATGGGTCATATTGTTGCAGAAACCTAATATGTTAAGGGTCAAAACTAAGTTTATTTAAGCTCAAATAGTATAGAGGGTATTAACTTTGACTATAGCATAAATATGAACGCGTTGATAAAGATTAAGACGGTATTATTGAAAAAGAGTCAAACCTACATTAAGAGGAGTAATAAAATGGGATTATTAGATCGAATATTAATAGAGATTACGGGACTTAATGAACCGGTAATGTTGGAAGCACAAAAAAGAATGGATTCACTTGCTAAACCATTAGGAAGCTTAGGCACCTTGGAAAAAATCGCCATTCAGATTGCAGGTATAACAGGGCATGTGAAAAATGAAATTCATAAAAAATGTACGATTATTATGGCAGCAGATCATGGTATATGTGCAGAAGGCGTAAGCTGTGCACCACAAGAGGTTACAGCGATTCAGTCGCTAAATATGTTAAAGGGTATAACAGGTATTTCTGCTATTAGTAAGGTAAACAATGCGGACATACGTGTAGTTGATATAGGGATTATGAGCGATATTGATGGTATAAACTTGGTTAAAAAAAAGATTCGTTACGGTACAAATAACTTTCTTAAAGGACCGGCAATGGAAGGCGAAGAAGTGATTAAAGCCATTGAAATCGGTATTGAAATGGTTAAAGACCTAGTAAAGGAAGGCTATGATCTTATTGGAACGGGAGAAATGGGAATTGGCAATACCACTTGTAGTAGTGCTGTTTTTATGGCCCTTACAGGATCGAGTGCAAGTCATTCGGTTGGCAAAGGTGGTGGAATTACGGAGGAAGCCTTTGAACACAAAAAAAGCGTAATTGAAGAAGCCATCCAGTTTAATCAACCCAATTCGAGTGATCCGATTGATGTATTAACCAAAGTCGGGGGATTAGATCTTGCTGGAATGGTTGGTTGTTTTTTAGGTGCTGCGTATTACAGAGTACCTATCGTAATAGATGGTTTTATCTCTGCAACAGCAGCTTTCGTAGCCTATAAAATAAATCCCCTAGTAAAAGACTTTTTAATTCCATCTCATTGTTCACTGGAACCTGGTTATATGTGTATTATGAAAAAAATGGGACTTAACCCTATGCTATATTTGGAAATGAGATTAGGAGAAGGTACGGGATGTCCTATAGCTTTTCATATCATTGAAACGGGTTTATCCGTCATGAATAATATGGCTACTTTTGAAGAAGCAACCATTATTAGTGACTATTTAGTTGATATAAGATAAAAGAAAAGTGGTAACCATAGCTTTACCATCTACTTTATTTTGAGATTCGTTTGATTAAGTAACGACTAGAGTAGTAAAGGAAGGTAAAAAACACCATGACAAAAACGATACATAATGAATTTGCTAAGAGGTATAAGATCGGTGATGAGATTGGTAAGGCATTAGATGTACTTGGCTATAATCAGCCTTTGGCCGTTCAAGATAGGGTTATGCCCCATATACTTGAGGGAAGGGATTTGATTGTACAATCTCAGACAGGAAGTGGTAAGACGGCGGCTTTTGGTATTCCTATAGCCGAGAAGCTAGAGATGGATGAGAACCTACCACAGGTACTCGTATTTACACCTACAAGAGAGCTTGCGGTTCAAGTCTGTGAAGAGATTGCAAGTATTGGCAGATATAAGAAAATACGTTGCCTGCCAATCTATGGCAAGCAGCCAATTCATATTCAACTCAGGCAGTTAAAACAACGTGTTCATGTTGTCGTCGGAACGCCTGGGCGTCTTGGAGACTTGATTAAAAGAAAAAATCTAGTATTAGAACAAATCAAGTATCTGGTCATCGATGAAGCGGATGAAATGCTAAAAAGAGGTTTTCTTGAAGATGTCGAGGCGATTATTAAGAGAATACCCAAGGAACGTACAACCCTTCTTTTCTCAGCCACCATGCCACCGGAGATAGAGTTCATATGTTCGGAGCATATGATGAATCCCTTGCGTATAGAGATGGCATCGACCCAAGCACCTATAGACCAAATCAAACAAGTCTCTTACCAAGTCGCAGATGATTGGAAGTTCATGCTCTTAACGAAGTTGATGGAAGAACTGAAACCAAGGAGTTGCTTGATTTTTTGTAACACAAGAATCAAAGCAGATCAATTGGTCCAGAAACTTATCAAAGGCAAATATGACTGTATGGCCCTTCATGGTGGTATGGCTCAGAAAGATCGACTAAGAGCGATCTCAACCTTCAAAGAGGGAGAAGTCACCTATTTGATAGCGACAGATCTGGCGGCTAGAGGGATTCACGTAGATAGCCTTGATTTGGTGGTCAACTATAACGTGCCCCTAGACAATGAAAACTATGTACATAGAATCGGTCGGACAGGACGTGTTGGTGAAGAAGGCCGTGCCATTACTTTTGTATCCACCCATGATCAGAGAAAATGGGATGAAATTCAAGAATATATAGGCTATAAGGTCCCAATAGAAGATCAGAAAGCATTGCAACAAAAAGCTATTACTAGGACAAGTGGAGCAAAAGACAAGCCAAAAGCAAAAAGAGAAAAGAAAGATCAGCTTCATAAGGATATTACAAGGTTGCGTATCAATGCCGGAAAGAAGAAAAGGATGCGTGCCGGTGATGTACTGGGCGCAATCAGCAATCTACCTGGGATTACATCTGAAGATATCGGTATTATTGACATTCAAGACGCTTGTACCTATGTGGAGATTTTTAATCATAAAGGCCAGATGGTGGAAGAAGGACTAAACAAGGTCAAAGTCAAAGGCAGGGATGTTAAGATTAAGAAAGTCAAGTAACCCTTCATATTATCAATTAGAAAAAACTCAACTGGCTTAAAGGTCATTTGAGTTTTTATTTTTCTAGAATGCAGACTATATTTACTAGTGAAAACCAACTAAGTAATAGTTATTATTTATTGATAATAACTATAAATAAAACCGTAGACCTATTTACTGTAGGCACTAAGTATTATATCCTAATTATTAGGAAATTAAGTTGTTGTTTTAGATTAAGAAATGACATTTAATTCTTGATGAAACTTATAATAGAATGACTTCGAAAGGAGCATATATTGTGTTTGGTTTTAATCACAAAATATCAAAACCAATTATAATATGTAAAATATAAAATGAAAATAAATTTATCAAAACGTATTGCACTGTTTGTAGGACTTCTCATCGTCTTTATATCCATTACACTCGGACTCACAGCTGTTGAGTTTAGTTCTAGCATTGTTATCAAGACGGCAGAAGAGGCGATGTTGGAGTATTCAAGTGAAGTAGCAGAACAAATTACAGCTCTAATAGATATACGACTGGCTGTTCTTAATGAGATTTCTTTGAAAGAGGAAATCAGTAGTATGGAATGGGTAAAACAAAAAGCATCTTTGATGGACGATATCGAAAGATTAGGCTATCAAGATATGGGTGTGGTATTACCAGATGGAACCGCTAGATTTGTTTTAAGTGGTGAAACAGTGGCAGTAGACGACAGAGATTATGTACAAAAAGCACTGAATGGCGTGGGAAGTGTTTCAGATGTGGTCATCAGCAGAATAACTGGTGAACCTATATTTATCGATGCCGTTCCAATTAACGCCAATGGAATGGCTGTGGGTGCCTTAATAGGCACACGTGATGGGACATCCTTGAGTGAATTGACGGATCAATTATGCTTTGGAGACAATGGCTATGCTTTCATTGTTGGCACCGACAGTACGATAGATGCTCATCCCAATAGAGAATATGTAACTGAACAAAGTAATGCCTTCAATGACATTGAAACGGATGGAGTATTAAAGGCATTTGGTCTTGCATTTCAAGAACTTGGTGTTGGAAATTCAGGTCTTGCCAATTATGAACTTTCCGGAAGAAGAAGAATTACAGCCATGAGCCCAATACCCAAAACAAACTGGACACTTGGAATTGGTAACTATATTGCAAAACCTATTCGGTATTTATCAAGTTATATAGATAGACTTTCACATTATGATTTGACAAAAAAGGGGATCAAAGCATTAAAAAGCACGCAAAAAGAAGTGATGAGATTGGTGTGATTGCTGTATCCCTTACAGTGATGCGAGATAATTTTATTGAACTGGTGAAGGAGATTCTAGATACTTCAGGACAAGTAGCCGTTACGTCAGAGGAACTAACATCAACAAGTCAACAAGTAGCAGTTGCGGCAGATGAAGTTGGCAGAGCGGTTGAAGAAATGGCTATTGGTGCAACGGATCAAGCAAAAGAGACAGAAAATGGTGCAACCAGTGTGAATCAATTAAGTGGCTTAATTTCACAAGACCTACACTTCATTAAAGAGTTGAATGATGCGGCAAATCAAGTAAATAGACTTAAAGATGAAGGTCTTGGAGTGTTGTTTGAGCTTGTAAATAAAACCAAAGCGAGTGAAAAAGCGACAAGGGATATACATGATGTTATTTTTGAAACGAGCCAAAGCGCTACAAAAATAGAAAATGCCAGTCAGATGATTAAAAACATAGCTAGTCAAACTAATCTTCTAGCACTCAATGCAGCAATAGAGGCGGCTAGAGCTGGTGAAGCCGGAAGAGGATTTGCTGTGGTTGCGGATGAGATTAGAAAGCTTGCAGAACAATCCAATAGTTTTACGGATGAAATAGTATCCATCATTCAAGAGCTTTCAGGTAAAACAGAGCAATCGGTTGTAACGATTAAAGAAGTAGAAGGGATAATATCATCCCAAGCAAAAAGCGTTGATAGTACGAATGAAAAGTTTGAAGGTATTTCAACAGCTTTAGAAGGCATGAAAATGGTTATGGAAGGATTGAACAATGCCAGTCATGAGATGGGCGTCAAGAAGGATGATATTGTAAGTATTATTGAAAGCTTATCAGCAATTTCTGAAGAAAACGCCGCCAGTACAGAAGAAACTTCAGCATCCGTTGAAGAACAAACAGCTGCTATTCAAGAAATCGCTGAAGCCAGTGAAACCTTAGCTCAATTGGCAGAATCCATGCAAACAGTAGTATCCAAATTCGAACTTGATCATGGCCTAATATAATTAGAAAAAATAAAAAAATCAATACTACAATATTGGCACTTTTACCATAGCTTAAATACCAAAAAAAGATGTTGTGTGATTCAAGCATCTTTTTTTGGTATCAACTAAAGAAAACACTTTCATTGACTTTGAATGCTCAGGATGCTATAATTATGAAAAACCGATATCGTTGCACGGCGAAGTGCAATGAAAAAGCGAAGAAGCTTGCAATGAAGCGTATCACTATGCTTTGTAGCAGCTTTTTGTATTTTTAGGGAAAAATCTCATAAAGGAATGAAATCTATGGAAAACTTTGAAAAACAAAGAATTATTCAAGAATATGTTCCGGGAAAACAAGTAACCCTTGCCCATATCATCGCAAAACCACAAAAGAGCATCTACATGAAATTAGGTCTGGCAGATGAGCATAGTGATGCCATAGGTATCCTTACCATCACGCCCAGTGAAGCGGTTATTATTGCAGCTGATGTTGCTACCAAAGCTGCAAGTGTAGATATTGGTTTTATTGATCGATTTAGCGGTTCTTTGGTTGTTACAGGCGATATATCCAGTATAGAATCCGCCTTAAATGAGATACTGAATATATTGACCAATGTATTGTCATTTACCCCGACAATGGTCACCAAATCATAGCGCTATGAAAAAAATTCTATTAATAGGAGCTGTGGGATCGGGTAAAACCACATTTGTCCAAGCGATGATGAAAGCAAGTCTAAAATACAAAAAAACCCAAGCTATGGAATACTATGATACCATCATTGATACACCAGGCGAGTACTTAGAAAGTCGAAGATACAATAATGCCTTAATTGTTGCATCTTGTGACTGTCATATGGTACTATTGTTTCAGGACGCAAGTAGCAAAAACTGTCTATTTTCTCCGAATTTTGCGTCAGTTTTTACAAAGCCAGTAGTAGGTATTGTAACAAAAATAGATGAAGAAATAAAAGATATAGATTATGCAAGGGATTGTCTTACATTGGCAGGCGCAGAAAAAATATTTGAAATAAGTGCAATAATGGGTTTAGGCCTAGAAGAACTTGAAGACTATATGGTTTTGAAGCCTTAACCACCGTTGGTTAAAGGTCAAAACCAAGTTTCACTAGATTCACAAACAGAAATAGATTATGTTGATGCATTCATAACTATCCTGTCTGTGAAAGTTCAACTATATGGTTTTGAAGCCTTAACCAACCCTTTCAATACATTTAAGGAGGACAATAGAATGAAGTGCAGAATAGTAGTAACCGACGATGAACTTATTACTAGGATGGACCTCAGCGAGATTCTCAAGGAAGAGGGCTACGACGTAGTAGGACAAGCTTCCGATGGATTCGATGCAGTTGAATTGTGCAGAAAACTTAGACCGGATTTGGTGCTTATGGATGTGAAGATGCCGATACTAGATGGCATAAAGGCATCTAAAGTCATTATCAATGAAGAGTTAGCCCTTAGCGTTGTATTGTTAACAGCTTATAGTGGCATTGAGTTTTTGGAGCAAGCCAAAGAGGTGGGTGTCATGGGGTATATCGTTAAACCTGTCAGCAGCCAGAACCTTATTCCAACCATTGAGATTGCAGTAGCAAAAGGACGGTTAATCAAAAAAATAAAAGAAGACACAGAAAAGCTAAAAAATCAGTTAGAAGCCAGGAAGTCCATTGACCGGGCAAAAGGTATTCTTATGGATCATAATCGAATAACCGACAAAGAGGCCTACAATCTCATTAGAAAACTGAGTATGGAAAA
>NZ_JCBCDA010000049.1:0-84253 GCF_059865615.1 Petrocella sp.
AAATCAGCAATACCATACCCTTTCAAAGGGATGTTATTACCACTGGTGAAAATTGTTTTATGTAATTGTTATCATTTATTGGATTCATTTTGAATCCCCTCTGTTCATACACATTCATATAGGTTCATGAATGTTTTCCCTACTGACATATTACCCTTAATCCTATTATATTACAAGGAAATTCTTTACAATTATGGGGATTATTGGCATTTTATTGATACAACTTAAGAAAAATACCTCTAACTGTCACACAATATTCCATTTAAAGCATAATATCTAACATTCGTCCAAAAACAAGTTTTTGTTCACGATTCATTCATAACTCTGGTGTATAAACGTGATATAATAAAATTAAATAGTTCAATAGCAGTATATCATAGGTATTTATACTTATGTAGAGAGTGGGTATTATAATGGCGCATGGATTAATTACAAGGATTGAAGACAACTTCATGATTGTTATGACCGATCAAATGACAATCGACAAGCTCAAACCTAGGACTAATGTAAAAGTAGGCCAGCGTATAGAATTCACTAAACGAGATATCTATCGAGGCTTCCTATTGTTTAATTATAAAAGAGCCAGCTCCATGCTTGCTCTTATTCTTGTGCTTATACTTACCAGCATTGTGGCCTTGGGCCAAAATAACACGCGTGAGATCTATGCCGTTGTCTCTATTGATATTAATCCAAGTATAGAGCTTAATCTTGACCAATCCGGTATTGTTATTGGTTATAAGTCTTATAATGAAGATGGTCGGCAAATCCTTAACCGTTCTCTGCTTAATAAAGACTTAGAGGACGCATTGTCACAAATTATACTTTTGGCACAAGACAAAGCCTATTTGGTTGACCGTGATATGATTCTCCTATCTTCAACTGTTCTAAAACGTAGTGATACCAAACTTAATACAACTCAAGATCTTGTACTCGAAGAACAGATTGAATCTTATATGGTTGCAAATAGGGCAAAATACCAATTTGTCTATATCGAAGGTGTTGAACGTGCTGAAGATACAAAGTCTACTCGCTCTCTAGGTCGAGAAACACTAGATCCTCAGGCAAAAGACCATAATGACATTAACTTAAGTCGTGTTGAAGCTATTGTTGGTGATGCATTACCAAATGCAGATATGAACAATGAAAACCCTGTTAAAATCATCCTTCGTGATGATTCGACGACATATGACATCCTAACCCAGACAAGACCTCTTATAGTGTCCACAAGGCCAACGCCCAATGATATCCTTACTTTAGCACAAGGTTCTTTGATTTTTACCCGTTCAAATCATGATAATTTTTTCCTTGAAGAAATCAATTATATGAAGCGTTTGCCGCCTCAAGCCTCCAATAGAGCTTATGAAAACATCAATATGGAATCAGATTCAGATTCTGATTCAGAGGATAAAGCCGCTCCTAAACAAGAACAAGACAATAATGATCCTACTTCTTTACCAAGTCATGCAAATGATCAAGTTCAAGTTTCAAAGCCCGAGAGCACTGAACCTCCAGAGCAGGCAACTGAAAATGATCAATCTGCCTTACCACGTCAAGCAATTGACCAAGCTCAAGTCACAAGGCCTGAAAGCACCGAGCCTCCAGAGCAGGCGCCTGAAAAAGACCAATCTGCCTTGCCAAGTCAAGCAAGTGATGAAGCTCAAGTCGTAAGGCCCGAAAACAATAATGTTTCAAAGTCGGCACTGCCTGCTAGCAATACCTCCTCACCGCCAACACCACCAACTAATAAGCCTTCAACATCACCAAATCCAAATTCTAAGAGATAATAAGAACAACCATCATGTTTTTACGATAAGAGGATAAGGCTGTCTGCTTTATCCTTTTTCCTTCACAATATTATGACTTCTTAGTCTTGTTTTGTTTATTTTCTATGTTACAATAAGTTTATCGTTACGGCGTCAAGATAATTTTGACCCTATAACCCATTTTTCTTAAGATGGAGGCAAGCGGATGAATACAAAACAAAAGTACTTTCTAGGCATCACTGGTTCTATCGCGATTATCCTCTATATTCTTATATTGGTTCTTCATCAACCGCCTTTACTGGATCTTAGTGATGCTGAGATTCAATGGATTGAAGACCATTTGGCGGATGAACTCTACTTCTATGTGGATGACATCCGAAGTTTTGATGACAAAAAATTTATACAATCGTTTTCTAACCTTACAGATTTAAATTTGCTTTATTCAAAAGCCGATGTGGATTTTGTTATATCAGATAAGCCTTCTACCCTCTATTTCAAAGACCAAACCCAACTTGTTTTATCAAAACAACGTTTTTCCTACTATGCCAAAGAAAAGTCTTATCACCGCTTAGATGAGCTATCTCGTAAAAACATTGGTCTTATTTCTTCTGATTTACCTGTATTTTCATATGACCTAGAAGCCATGGGTCATATTGTAAGCATCTATGACGACTTAGAAAGTCTTCATGCTGCCTTAAATGATGGTCTCATTGATGGTTTTTTCCTTCAGTCCGACCATCCTCTACTGCTACTAGATAATCAGATTCATGCTGTTAATAACTTCATCTTAAAGCAAGCCATTGAAGATATTTTTATAGCAATCCCCAGTGAAGAGACGCCTCTTCCTAATATTCTTAGGAAAGCAATTCACCATCTAGAACGTACAGGTGATCTTGATGCCATTCTTAAAAATGATCTTTACGCTACTAGAAAATCACTCTTTAAGGCCATACTAAAAAAAGATGAGCTCGACTTTCTCTCAAGTAACCCTTCTATCTCCATTGGCATTAGCCTTGATAAGCCTTATGCCCTTCAAAAGGATGATAAACTATATGGTTCAACTGTTGGTATCATACAAGAGATTGAGCGCATTACAGGTCTAGAACTTCATCTTGTACTTGGTGAAAAAGATACTCTTGCAAAAGACTATTCAGTGCATGATGTTACTATGTTAACTTTTACCCACAAAGACATAGAAGATTTTTTTCCTTCACTGGCCTATATGGAGACGCCTTATGTCGTCGTAGGCTTGCCTGGTCGTTTAGACATTGATGATCTATATGGCCTAAGAGCCTATACCCTTGGTTTGTTGTTCGATAATGAATTGGATAGCGCATTGATGAAGGCTCTTAATAAAGGCCATATTAAATATGAAACAAGCTATGATAACTTGATCCAGCGTTTGCAAAATAGTAATGTTGATTACATCCTTCTTCCAAAGCATGTCCTTGATTATTATAGGCTCACAGAAAGTGAAGAAGCCTTATCGGCGATACATACCCTTGATGAGATGGCAACCCAGCATCTATATATCAACAATGCCTCTCCCCTACTTATGTCCATCATCAACAAAGCTATTCTCATCACTGATATAGATCATATTAATCGAATAAGCCTTCATTCTATCCCTAAAAAAGCGCAAAAGAATTATTATGGCTTGATGCTCTTAAGCGGGTTTATTATCCTTAATCTCATCTTTTTTGGAGGTTATTACATTCGCTATCTCATCAATAAATCAGAAAATGAAAGACTTACTTTCCTTTTTGCCAATGATCAACTCACCTACTTACCTAACAAATATGGCCTCACTTCCAAAACGGACAGTCTGATTGCTAAAGGTTATGAAGGCCAAATGTATTATATCAATATTGACAACTTCAAAGACATCAACGACCGACTAGGACAACAAATGGGTGATCAGGTAATTCTTGAATATGCTCAAGAATTGATGGCTATTCTTGACGAACATTTAATACTAGGCCGTATGACTGGCGCATCCTTTGTCTTAATTGCTTATGATAAAGCCTCTACGTCTGTGGAAGAACGTATTCGTCAGATTCGAAATATCACTGAAACTTATTGTGATTCCAACGTTGTCTTGCAACATTTCACAGCAAGTATTGCCGTCACAAAGTTTCCGGACCACGGCAATAGCTTTGAAGAACTCTATAAATATGCTGAACATACCATGGATTACATCCACAACTTCTTAAGTATCGATCAATTTTTAGTTTTTGAATTTGACATTTACAATGCTTATGTCAGAGAAAGAGAGTTGATAGAAGAGATTAAAAGAGGCTTGGTAAATGAAGAATTCATAGTATACGTACAACCTCAACTCATCCTCCCTGAAGAAAAGGTGGTTGGTGGTGAGGTCTTAGTAAGATGGCAACACCCTACAAGAGGGCTTGTCTTACCCAATGATTTTCTACCGGTTGCTGAAAGAAATGGTTTGATGAAGGAACTTGACCTCTTCATGATAAAGCGTACCTGTTCTGAGATTAAAAAATGGCAGGCACTTTACACCCATTTGGAAATATCTGTCAACATGACTTCCACAACTTTTACTGACAAAGCCATGATTCCGGCTCTACAACATATTCTAGAACGCTCAGGGATTGATCCCACATGGTTAACCATTGAAGTCACTGAGGATATGGGCTTTGAAAATCTGGAGCGCGCAAACGAAATCTTCCAAAGCCTTAAGGCACTTCAAGTAAAAATAGCACTTGATGATTTTGGTAAAGGCTATTCTTCTCTTGCTTACCTTGATAAGTTATCCTTCGATATTCTTAAGATTGATAAGACATTTATTGACAACATCCATATTCAAAAGAAATCCTATGAAATCTATAAGTTGATCACTCATTTAGCCGATGTCATGGGTATTAGTATCATAGCAGAAGGTGTTGAACACAAAGAACAAGCCGACTTATTAAACCAAACTGCTGGCACCATTGCCCAAGGGTATTATTTCAGTCGCCCCATTGATTTACAAGCCTTTAATCAATACCTTCTAGATTATAGTTAGTGCCTTATATCTTTACATGTAGTATAAAAGTCACTCTGGACTTTCTTCCATAGTGGCTCTTAACTTCTTCTTAAGTGACTCTAAGATACCTCTATAGGTACTTTCGCTTTCTTGCATCTTGTTATCATACATTTGGTCTTCTGCTTTTTTAAACACAGATTGCAAACTCTGATCTAAGTCAACTCTTTCTGAATGCCCAAGTGCCACTGACAGCTTAATCGGGTCCATCTCTGCTTCTTCACAAGCGATTTTTATCTTTTTACAAAGAGATTGTGCCATTTGTTCTGTACGATCTGGCATCAAGACAACAAACTCGTCCCCACCTATGCGGGCAACAATATCTTTCTCATCACAACTTGCTTTTAGTATTTCAGCTATTTTAATGAGCAGTCGATCCCCCATCTCGTGACCCAAGGTATCATTTGTAATTTTTAACCCATTTAGATCGGCTAATACCATAGATAATGGTATTTTTTTGATTTTTTCAAGATGAGCTAACTGCTCATTATAATATGCACGGTTAAACAAACCCGTCAACTCATCATGATAGGATTTGAATTTGATACGGGCTTCTGATTTTTTTCGTTCTTCTATTTCTTCTAAAAGTTGCTTTTTCGTTCTATATAGCTGCTCGTTTTTATTAATGAGTTCTTCAGTTTTTTCAAGAACGGCCTTTTTTAGTAGACGATTCCAGATTACAACTGTAATGATGATTATACCCAGTCCAATCAAGATGGTCCCAAGGACAATCCAAAAATATGGATTTTCTACAATGCTTTTTCTTTGAAGAGGCACCCATTTATTTAAGATGTCTTGTTTTTCATTTTCTGTGATTTGTGCAAGCCCTTTATTTAATATAGCGCTGAGCATGGGCCAATCGTTTCGCGTTGCAATGGATAGATTAGAGTCATAAGGGATTTCTGTATTGATTATTAGATTGGTCATCTTATCTTGTTCAATGCCTGCTGATGCGCTCATAACTTCTACAATAAATGCATCTGCTTCTCCAAATGCTACGAGCCTTAATCCATCTGATGTATTTGCCACCGTACGAAATTCAAGCTTAGGATGGTTCTTTTCTAGGTCTTCAACAATTGAGTATTCTTCGATGACCAATACATCCATACTTGAATTCGAAAGCTTTTCAAAAGTTAACTTTTCTGAGAAATTTTTACGCGTGATAATCACGTTTGGGTTCATAATATAAGGCACTGTAAAGTCTAAATACTTGCTCCGTTCAGGGGTTTTTGTAGCCGCTGTTATACCTGACACTTCTTTTAACCGTGCCGCTTCAATCAAGTCGCTCCACTGATCAAATTCAACCATTTCAAATTTTGTATTTAGCTTTACTTCTAATAGCTTGAAATAATCTGCTGAGATACCGACATAATCACTTGCTATCAAAAACTCAACTGGCGGATAATCCGTCGTATACCCTATACTGATCTGGCCTTCATGCTGGTCCAACCAAGCTTGTTCTTCTTCTGTCAAAAAAATAATGTCACTTTCTTTTTGACATGCAGACAATACCCCCATTAATCCTACTAAAAAAAATAGGAAAATTATTTTTTTCTGTTTTTTAATACGCCATTCCCCCTTCATAACTTCTTATCTATTCATCAAAGCCAAACCACTAAAGGCACTACTATTATATCAAGAACTTTATATACCTGAATATTCTATCATTTAAAACCGCATCTTTCAACGAAATCCATCACTTTCCTAAATTTATCTTTTTCATAATGTTTATTCTATCAATAATCTATGCTTCCTATTTTTTAGATTTTTATGCCAATAAGGATTAAAAGTCTGTGAATCGGCTTATTTTTAGTGCATTCTGTGGTAAAATAATTTTATAGATAAGCCTGTAATGATTATTATAAAATAGTTTGTGTTGTTGAGTCAGGTGCAAAATGTATACCGTTTTTATACTCTTAATTTAACGAAAGCCCTAGGTGAGCTTATGGTAGATGGTCGTCTCCTGTTAAAGCCCCAAGTTTTTGAGAAACATCAGTTAATTCTGCCTATTGACATTTTTTTCAAATCCTTAGCAAAAGACCAAGAAAAACATGCCATTGCTATCGTATTGTCCGGAACCGCTCGTCCTTGCCAAATACTTTAACCGTACCGAAGAAGGTTGTCAGATTAATGAGAAAATAAGAAAGCTTGTTATTTTTGCTAAGCATAACATTCTTAAGGACCCACCTTTTAGCAAACTAGATCTACTTGTTTGTCGGAACCTTTTCATCTACATAAAAAGTGAATATCAACAAAAAATCCTTAATAATTTCTATTATGCGTTTAATCGAGGTGGCTATCTTTTTCTTGGTAGCAATGAATCCTTAGGTGACATGAACGATGCTTTTGAGAAAATTGATACAAAATGGAAAATCTATCGTTTTCGAGATAGCTATCGTCCACAACTCGGCCTTGAAATGAATACCCATATTGAAACCAACTTATCATTACGTGGCAGTGATCAAGACAGTTACTCCATAAAAAGCCGGAAAAATCTATGGTTTGAACAGATGTTGGTTGAAGTCCTACGCCTAAATCTCCCGCCCTCTGTCATCGTAGATAACAAAGTGAATATACTCCATATCATTGAGGATGTTTCAGCCTTTTTCAGCTTACAAACCGGACGCTTCTCCAACAAGCTGTTGACCCTTATCAATAAGGAGCTAAGTCTCTATATCAATGATTTGCTTAGAAGATTGAAAAACGACCGTAAAACTGTCCGAATAGACAATATTCAATATGGTCAAAACGAAAAAAAACTAACTATTCAGGGTTTTCTTATCGAAATGCATGAAGAGGATTATTTGTTGATTAGTTTTAAATATGCGCAAGTCGAAAAAAACATCAAGTCAGTCACCATCAATATGAATCAGGAGAGTCAGGAACGGGTCAAGCAGTTGGAGCTAGAACGAGAAATTCATGATGACAAAGGCAATACTTATATCGCAAAGATGCGTCCTTTTCGAACAAGCAATTATGCCATAGATGGTATTATCCTGACGTTGGTTGATATCACGCAGCTTAAGCAGAGCCAAAATAAATTAGCTGCCTTTCAGGAGCGTCACAACAAGACCCAAACTATAAAATAGCTTAAGTCAATAACCAAAGTATTACGAATGTGAGGTGATTTTATGGACAGAATGAGAGAAAGGATTCTTGAGTATAATCATCTGTGCAAGAAATACATGCCTACCATAAACAAAGGCAGTAAGCTTCAAGATATGATTCACCACGAAAGTCAAGATACCCTCTATTTTCATATGCGAAAGTTAGAGAAAAAAGATTCTGAATTGGTGGACCAGATTATCTACCAGTTGGTGGACACAAGCGCTATTATCAGTGTACCTTAGCAGATATTACCGATGAAATCATTCAGAAAAAACGCATTGAATATATGAGTTTCCATGATACATTGACCGGACTTTATAAGCGACGTTATTTCAACGAGGAATTAAACCGAGTGGATCATAAAAAGCATCTTCCTGTGGCCAGATATGGCGGGGATGAATTCGCGGTCATCTTGAACAAGGTCGATAAAACCACGGTAGAAAGAGCCGATTCTTGATGTGTTAAAGCTGTCAGAAGACCGAATGTATCAGAAAAATTTACTTATGAATAAGAATCATCATCAGAATATAATTAAAGGGATCTTGTCTACTTTACATGAAAAACATACAAGGGAAGAACAACACGTTAAACGGGTTCGAGAACATATTATTGGTTTCACTTCTTTTCTGGATTATGACCACAGTCAACGGATTGCTTATGAAACAGCCGGACTTGTTCATGATATTGGGGAAATAGCCATCGAATATGCTATATTGGAATGAGCGTTATGACGGATTGGGTTACCCCCGTGGCATCGTCGGTGAAGCCATTCCTCTAGGGGCCCGCATCTTGAACTTATGTGATAGCTATGATGCTTTGATTGGCGATCGTCCCTACAAAGAGGCAATTCTACTTGATGAAGCCATCGCCGAAATAAGACGTTGTACCGGGTATCATACCTATTGCTGTGGCGAGAAAAAATCGCCATGGTTTCATGGTGCTAAGCCCTGCTGCATAACTTAAAAAGTCAAAGGATATAAAGGGTAATAACCTACCGATAAAGACAACCTTTGTACCGTGCTTTTGGCTGATTTCATCTACCTTTTCCATAAGGCTATTGCTTTGAACAAATTTCTTCACAAATTTTTCACCCAGCTGTCGCGCCAGATAAAAAGTGCCCATAGCACCCAGCATACCACCAATCCAAGATATGATAATTCCCCAAATGGTGCCAAAGACCAGTCCATTAGCTCCTGCAATTAAGAACGAGGGAATTGGCGCTATATAGGCCTGCAAAACCATCATCAATATACTTACAATGGGTGCCCCGATACCCCAGCTTTGAATCAATGTTACCAAATCGTCCACAGTACCATTGAATAAAATTTCAAAGATATTTTGAAGGCCATTTTTATAGCCATACGCTAAACTTGCTATGATGCCAACAATTCCTAGAGATATAATGACTTTCTTATGGTTTTTAATATATTCAATCATATTTAACACTCCTAATATCAGAATTCTATTTCTTCTTATATTAGATTATACCGACCAAATTTGTTTAAAATATGACCGAATAGGACCTTCATAAAATTTTTTGATAAAAGCACTCAGCAATTTCAATCACTCGATTGGCTTGTGTAATAGCCTTTTCATGATTATGAGTAACCATCATGGACTCAACACATTTAAGTATTTACCGTTTGATTTTATTTTCTGTATTATTTTTCAATTCACAGCAATTAATTCCGCCTTCACCATAGTTTGCTTTGTTTTGTTCAGCAATCTTATCTATAAATTTTTTCAAACTTCTCTTGATTTTATTTAACATACGATCACTCCATTTCTAATTCATATGGATTTTATTATAATGGGTTTTCTATAAGTTACTGTACTTCATTTTCATGTCCTTCAATAATCTCAATTAATTCACCATGCCAATCATGATACCAAACTTGACCGGTAAATCCATTAATACTCATCATGCCTACTGGTTTCTCATCTTTTTCAACATGGAAGGTGTAATAACCATAAAACGCATGATATGCTTCACCGAGCGTAAATTCATTATTGTTTTTCATAAGATAGGCCTCACCTATCGTATAGGCCTCTTCACTATTAATTTCATTGTCTTCTATAAAGTTGCTATTAATATAATCATCATCGTATGAATTGTCAAAGATTCCACGACCAGACATCATACCCAACCTATTACCAAATCTTTGGTTACCCATCATACTTCTTCCCATCATACCACCGTTATTATGCATACCATATTTTAAATTCCACATCATATTCGGTCCGTATTCAGGGAAAACTTCTTTCGTAAAAGGATTCACCAGCAACTCCATAGCACCTCTACCTGTACTTTCTTCAACAATAGAAAAATAATACTCACTATCTTCATAAATAAATATATCCGCTATAGCAAGACCATTATCATATCTATCAATATAATCTTCTACTTCTCCTTTTAACAGATCTAATTCAAACTTCTCACCATTGTTAACATCTTGATTGAAATCATTGACGCCACGCATCCTATAACCATTACTGAAGAAATCATCCCCGAAACTGATAGATTCTCCCACAATTGGGTCTATTCTACTATAATTACGTCCTTGAACATTGTCACTGTCTCTAGTTAGTACGTAGCCACCTATACCAATACTTAAAAACGTTATTCCGATAATTACTAATAATATATTCGTTTTTTTCATAATAACCTACTTTCTCTCAATTACATTTTTACGTTTTAAAAATTCTTCTTCTGTGATTTCACCATTAACGTATAATACTTTCAGTTTGTCAATTGCATCACTGCTTAAAGTCGTTTTAGACTTTTTTGATCCTACAATTGAAAAGATGATAATGATTATTCCAATTATGATTAAAAAATACCAAATACTAAAATAACCACCACCAAATCCAAAAGCACATCCGCCATTTCCTGACCATCCATTTCCATACATCATAATTATGACCTCCTTTTCTAAAGTTCTTTATAACTCTATTATCAAGGATAACTATGGCAGAAATATGATTATTGATTAAAATAGATGTTGGAAGTAGAAAGTAATAAAATACCGCCAAAGGTTTGAATACAATTGGCGGCATTCTATAACAAAAGACATTGATACTAATCGGACTTTAGCTTTTTTGAGAGCTGAATATATAATCTACGACTTACCATAAATATAATTGGAAAAAGTATAAGTAACTGAATAACAGGCAACCATCCGATAGGTGTTCCAGGTATTATAGGCATGGTATCCGAATTGTATCCCCATCGGCCTGTATGCAATGCATGAATTTCAAAATAAAAACTTAAAAATAATGCGTAAAAACCCATAATCATATAGTCATGTCTATGCCATCTTCCTATTAACCAATTCACATCCTTATTTATGAACATCAGCATCCAAAGCAGTAATATACTCATATTCATATCTCCAATTATGGCACTGATCATGAGTCTTGTATGGCCAGTCAGATCATCCGCAATATAAAAAAGTCCGCACTGACTATATTCCCAAATTAGTTGTATTATAAAGGCTACTAAGGCTACTACGAATGTTTGAATTATTAAATTTCTTATTGATTGTTTCATCATCTATCAAACTTCCTTTCCCTTATTGGATACAAGCATAATGCCACATGCTTTTTACTAGCCACTTATTCAATTGTACCATTCTTATATATAAACTTCATAATACTATAGTTTTCTTCCCACATTAAAATCTAAATTTATTAACTAGTTGATTTAGTTTTTCCGCATGAGTAAATTGTTCCCTAGCCGATTCAGATACACCTTTAATTGATGCTGTTGTAACTTCTATATTTTCGAGAATACCGTCTGTACTAATTGCTGATTGTTGTGCAGTTAATGCCACCGTCTCAATTGCTAAACTTGTTTGTTCTATTTCACTTAATATTGACCTGCTTCCATTTGAAATTTCTTCTGACATTGTCATTATAAATGCTGCATCTTCTTGATATTTCAATGCTGTCTCTAAGAAAAGTTCATAGTCAGGGTTAACATTTTTTTCGATAAAATTTAAAATGTCTTGTGCATTTATCGAAAGATTATAAAAAGCCTCATTAACTTGGGAAATCACAACCCTTATACTTGACACATTTTTTGATGACTGTTCTGCCAATTTTCTGATTTCATCTGCAACCACTGCAAATCCCTTGCCCATTTCCCCTGCTCTAGCAGATTCAATGGCTGCATTAAGTGCTAACAAATTGGTTTGACTAGATATATCTGCAATCGAATCAGCCATAATTCTAATGTTTTCAACAACTTTTCCAGATTCGATAGCTTCTAAAATATTTTTTTGTTTCTCACTAAACACTTTTTTTGTTACATCTATTGCATTGATACTTCTTTCTTTTATTTGTTTTGCTCGAATTTGTATTGTTTTTGATGCAGCATCCCCTTCTTTAGCTTTATCTGAAAGTTCTGTGGTATTAGAATTAATTTCTTCGACTGAAGCATTTACCTCTTCAGTGCTTGCACTTAATTCTTCATTACCCAAAGAGATTTCTTTTGTAGAACTCTGAATACTTAAGACTTTTTCAGATATTTCATCTATAGTATATGTTAATGACATACTAGAATCTTTAATATTAGAGGAACTCTTACTAATTGCTTCTATTAACTCCTTAGTGTTTTCACTTGCATTATTTAAAGCTTTAGCAAGCATACCTATTTCGTCATTTGTATCGATATTTATTTTTTTACTCAGATCGCCAACGCTCAGTGCATCTGCAAAATATAATATATTTTTTAGATTTTTTAATATATTTTTAGAAATTAAATAACCAAATAATACTGCCAAAAAAAAGCCAAAGGCAACAATTGTTACCATCAATTGAACAGAAATTCTAAATATTTTTTGATTTGTCTCACTTGCATTTTTAGCTTCTTCCATGTTTGACTCAATTAACATATTGATGCTATCAAATGTTTGTTGTCGTGCTTTCTCAACTTCTAATAATGCTATTTGAACCTCATCTGTTTTGTTTGCTTCCATTAACAGGATGAGTTTGCTTCTAGATATCATGTAATTTTTATGATACTTACTAAATGTAGTTAATAATTCACTTTCTTCATTTTCCATGTTAATCGTTTCAAAACTCTCAATCAACATCATATTCTTGTTACTTAATGATTCAATTTCTTTCTTTAATACTTCTTTCTTTTCTACTTCTGAATAACTCATCAGCAATATCAGATCCGAATGGATTTGCAAAAAATTTTCTTTTATTTTTCCAATTTCTCTTATATGCACAAGATTATCTTTATACATCGCTATCGAATTCATATTGACTTTATTAATCTGAATTAAGCTAATGAGACCAATTATTATTAATAGTATTGCTGATAAAGCAAACCCCATCATAAGTTTATGTGTGATTTTCATCTTTTTAAGCATCTTTTTTCCTCCATTAATTATATTAAGTCACTACATGTTTTATCCCAGTATAATTTTCATCACTTGACTTAACGTCAGAAAATATACTTAAAAAGGTATCTACTATTTTAGAATCAAATTGAGTATCCTTATTTCGTATCATCTCTTCAATTGCTCTTTCATGGCTAAGTCCCTGACGATATGGCCTATTTGAAGTCATTGCATCATAAGCATCGCTAACAGCAATGATTCTTGAATTAAGAGGAATATTTTCGCCTTTCAATCCATTAGGATATCCGAATCCATCGACTCGTTCATGATGATGTAAAATAGATGGTAAATCTTCTTTGATGAAATCTATAGTTTTTAGAATATTTACCGCAATTTCTGGATGATATTTAATTTGATTGTATTCAAAAGTATTGAGCTTTTCAACTTTATTAAGTATAGAATCAGGTACACCTAGTTTACCTACATCATGTAAAAGTGCAGCTATTTCTAATTCATAAAGTTTCTTTTCTGGTAGTTTCATCACCTTTCCAATAGCTTTTGAAATATACGAAACCCTTTCAGAATGACCAGCAGTATAAGGATCTCTTGCATCAATGGCTTTAGATAAAGCATTGATTGTATTCTTATATGACATGCTTAATTTTTTATACGCATGGTCTAATTCCTCATTTTGTTTTTCCAGCTTCATCTTTTGCTCGTCCATTTTTTTTGAGGTTTGACTTATAACTTTATATAATAATCCAAATAGAATAAATAATCCGAAAAATATTGATATTAAAATCAACTTATTTAGTTCAATTATGTGTGATTTTAACTCGACTTCGCTATAAAATGTGCTGAATAATTTATTCACATGTTGTATCAAAAAATATGAAAGCGTAATACCCATTATCAAAAACGCTATACTACTATAAAAAGTAAATGTTTTCATTAATGATTTTTTCTTCTTCATAAGCCACCAACCTGTTTTTTACTTTTTTAATATAATTAGGCTACATAACCTGGGCTAATATCTACTTTTCTGAGTCTTAAAGAGTTGTATACCACATTCAATGAACTTATAGCCATGGCAGCAGCGCCTAGCATTGGATGTAATAATCCAAGTGCGGCTACAGGGATAAACAATGCATTATAAAACCATGCCCAGAAATAGTTTTGCTTAATTTTTGTAAATATCGCTCTGGATAGTTTGATTGCTGATATTATGCCGCTAAGTTCTCCTCTAACCAGAGTGACATCTGCCGCTTCAATGGCAATATCTGTTCCGGTTCCAATAGCTATTCCAACATTAGCCTGTTTGAGGGCTGGCGCATCATTAATACCATCTCCTACCATTGCAACTGTTTTATACAGCTTTTGCAATTTAATTACTTCTTCAACCTTACCATCCGGTAAAACCTCAGCAATAACTTGGCTAATTCCCAACTTTTTCCCGATTGCTGCAGCTGTTCTTTTGTTATCTCCTGTAATCATAGCTGTCTTGATACCCATAGCTTCAAGAGCTCTTATAGCCTCTGCTGAATCTTCCTTTATTGGATCTGCTACCGCTATAATACCCAATAGTTGATTCCCTTTTGCAAGTAACATAGCCGTTTTTGCTTCTTCTTCCAATCTTATTAATGCTTGTTCATACTGATCATAAGAAATGTTGTTCTCAGACATCAGTTTTCTATTGCCTACAAGTATATTCTCACCATCTATTGTACCTTTTACACCCATACCAACGATTGCATTAAAATCAATGACATCACCTAATTTGATTTGATCTTTTTTTGCTTTTTCAACAATCGCATGGGCTAAAGGATGTTCAGAGCCATTTTCTATTGTTCCAGCATAGTATAATAATTCTTTTTCATCGACGTCATTTACGGTAATCAGGTCTGTTACTTCTGGTTTTCCTTTTGTAAGCGTTCCTGTCTTATCAAAGGCTATGGCTTTTATTTCTTTAAATGTTTGAATGGCTTCACCATTTCTAATAAGTATGCCATTTTCTGCACCCATTCCACTTCCTACCATTAATGCTGTAGGTGTTCCCAATCCTAAAGCACATGGGCAAGAGATTACCAATACGGCAGTCGATGTTATAAATGCTAAAGTAAGTGGTGAAAGATCAGGATTAACCCATGGCAGGAATGATGCGCCCCAATTAATAATACCTAAGTGAAACTCAGGGAAAAGGTTAAAGGAAGTAAAAGTACCAAAAGTAATGATAATGATCGCCGGAACAAAATAGCCTGTAATACGATCTGCAAATTCTTGAATCGGAACTTTTGATCCTTGACATTCTTCCATCATTTTGACAACTTGAGATAAAAATGTATCTTTTCCAACTTTAGTTACTTCCACTTTTAATAAGCCTTGCTTGTTTATTGTTGCACCTATGACTTCATCATTTTTTTGACGTTTTACAGGCATGGATTCTCCTGTAGCCATTGATTCATCCAGCAAACCATGACCATCAACAATAATACCATCCGTAGGAACCTTTTCACCAGGACGTATCACCATAAGATCCCCTACTTGCAAGTCTCTAGTTGGAATTTCAATTTCTTCACCGTCAACAATGATTTTTGCAGTCTTGGCACCCATTTGTAGTAATTTTTTTATAGCTTGAGAAGCTCTACCTTTAGCACGTGCCTCCAAATATTTACCTACTAAATGAAATGTCATAATGGTTGTTGCCATTTCTATAAACGCTTGTATAGGAAAAAATAGTCCAAGCAAACCTATCAGATACGGTGGAAGTGAACCTAATGTTACTAAAACATCCATATTTGGACTTTTATTTCTTAGTGCCTTCCAGCTTCCAACATGAACATGTAAACCGGTTCCAAATATAATCGGAAGCCCTAAGACGGCAATAATCGGCAAGTAACCCGGAATAGGATATACAAACATATGAATCATCATAAGGCCCATAATAGCACCTGTGAAAATACTTGATATCATCATAGTTTTTTTTGCTTGATTCATTTTTAATTCATCTTCATCAATACCATCATTTTCTTCTTCATCAAGATTGAGTTCATACCCAAGTGAAGCCACCTTCTTCTGAAGATCTATAAGCCTTACTTTTATAGGTTCATATTCAATGGTTAACTTTTCAACTGCAAAGTTAACATTAGCACTTATAACACCGTCTACAATATTTAACGATTTTTCTATACTACTTGCACAAGCTGTACAACTCATACCTTTGACTCTTAATGATATTTTTTGTGTGTCTTTTTCCTCCTCTAATATTGCTTTATATCCCAGATTATCTACTGTTGTTAGAATCGTCTTAATGTCGACTATTTGATCATCATACTCTACATGACCTTTTTCAGTAGCAATACTTATATTCGCACTTACTATGCCTTTTAAAGCATTTAATTTTTTTTCAATATTGTTCGAGCAACTACTGCAAGACATGCCATCCACTTTGAATCCAACTTGTTTTGTATTATTTATTTTTGACATTTTGGGTCTCCTTTCGAATTGTGTTGTTAACATCATAGTTGTAATTATTTTTATTTATTTCGTTAGTTTCTTAATCGTTTTTAATATTTCATCTACAGCACCAGAATCACCCTGTTGTAACTGATCAATAACACAATTTTTAATATGGCTCTCTAATAAAATAATTTGAACAGAATGAAGTGCAGATCGTGAAGCTTCTATTTGGTTAATAATATCATCGCAATATGCTTCTTGCTCAATCATATTTTTTATGCCACGTATCTGACCCTCTATTTTACTTAACCTGTCCATAACAGACTTTTGACTTTTTATTGATTTTTCTGTTGGTACCTTTTGATTGATGTGGGACTGTTCCATAACAACACCTCCTTTAATTCAATATACCATACCCCTGTAGGGTATGTAAAGTCGATGTTTTTATTCGGTATTTACTAACTCTTTATTTTTCAAAAATCCATTAAAAATCCACACAAGATATGTATGATGGAATAAAACATTAACTTTGGAGGTTATGATGAAAAAAACAAACAAGCAATCGAACAAAAGAAATTGGCTATATCTGAGTTCTGGACTAATTGCAATCCTATTGGTTGTAGCACTCACTTTGGCAACTGGCAAAGATCCAGTACCTGAAGTCTTAGTATCAAACACTGCAGGCGAACTCATTATTGACAAAGCAGACATCACGAAAACCGCTTCTTTTTACCCTTACGAATCCAATGGTACTTATATGGAAATCATCGCAGTAAGAGCTAATGATGATAGTGTACGTACAGCACTTAATACTTGTCAAGTTTGTTATAACTCTGGTAGAGGGTATTATGAACAACTTGGCAATGTTCTTATCTGTAACAATTGTGGAAATCAATTTACAATCGACCAAATTGAGCTCATAAAAGGTGGTTGTAACCCGGTTCCTATCGTTGAAAATATGAAGACGGAAAATGATACCACCATCGCTATTAACCCTGAATCCCTAGCAGCTTTTGAACCTCTTTTTGCAAACTGGAAGAGATAATTATGAAAAAAAAGTTACATATAGAAGGTATGACATGTACCCAATGTGAAAAGAAAATTACTGAAGCGATTTACCAAAACTCAGGAATAATTGATATAAAAGCAAAGGCTTCAAAAAATCTGGTTCATCTAGAATATGACGATTCAATCATAAACTTAGAAAAGATCATTACAGATATTGAAAGTTCGGGTTATTATGTATCGGCCAATCGTGTTGATTCAAAAAGAACTAATTTACTAATCATTATTGTCCTTACTGTCTTAGGTTTTCTGGTTCTCAAATATGGTAATAACATTTCATTTGACTTTTTGCCTAATATTCGTCAACATATGGGCTATGGTGCTCTATTTATTGTAGGGCTCTTAACATCTGTTCATTGTATCGCTATGTGCGGTGGCATCAATATCAGTCAGTGTAATAAATATCGAGAAGCTGGCACTTTTGAACCAAGCCTCTTATATAACCTTGGACGTATCACTTCATACACAATCATCGGTGGTGTTATCGGAGGTGTAGGGTCTGTTTTAAGCTTTAGCGGACAAGCTAGAGGTTATGTGACTTTATTTGTTAGTTTCATAATGGTATTAATGGCAATACGCATGCTCAAGCTTTTTGATCTTCAATTACCGAAACTTAAGCTCCCAAAATCATTACAAAAGGCTTTATTTAAGATGTCTAAAAAAGGTCCTTTTTTTGTTGGACTGGCTAATGGCTTCATGCCCTGTGGTCCTTTACAATCTATGCAATTATATGCCCTTGGAACTGGTAGTATTGTAAGAGGCGCTTTATCTATGTTTTATTTTAGCCTTGGCACCTTCCCGTTAATGTTCAGTCTAGGCTTTATAAGTTCACTACTGAATCACAAATTCTCAAAAAACATTATGAAGTACAGTGGTGTTTTAATCTTTGTACTAGGCTTTACTATGTTTACTCGAGGTGCTGCGCTTGCTGGTATACTATTGCCTTTTCAATACAATGGTAATCAAGTCTTATCAACGGTTATTAATAAGGACCTTCAGGAGGTACGCGTCAATCTTACAAGAAACAGTTATGCACCTATCCAGGTAATAAAAGATATTCCTGTACGTTTTATAATCTATGCTGATGCAGATACTATTAACGGTTGTAATAATCCAATCACCATTCCATCGCTCGGCACAGAATATACTTTGGCGCCCGGAGAAAACATCATCTATTTCACACCCAGAGAAACCGGCAAGATGGCTTATACTTGTTGGATGGGTATGATATCCAGTTATATCGAGGTTATTGAAGAGTAAGGCAAGATAAACTATAATATGTTTAAGGAGGTGGCTTATGCATACAAAGAATATACTCGTGGTTGAAGATGAACCTAAGATTTTAGAGTTTATCAGTTCTTATATCAGAAACTCAGGATATAATCCTATCATTGCGGAAAATGGTCAGAAAGCGCTCCACCTTTTTAGCAATGGTTCTATCGACTTAATCCTCCTTGATTTGATGCTTCCTGACTTATCCGGCGAAGAAATCTGTAAAGCTATCCGAGAGAAATCTAGTGTTCCAATCATTATGATTACCGCAAAGACAGATGAAGATAGTATTATTGTCGGTCTTAATATGGGCGCTGATGATTATATCACCAAACCTTTTAGCCCAAGACAGCTTGTAGCACGCATCAACGCATTGTTTCGAAGGTCCGATTTGATTAATAACTCAGAACCACAAACAACCGGACCTTTTAAAGTTAATGATATTGATTACACCGTGTTGCTCAATGGTCAAAATCTATTATTAACCGCAACAGAATATCAGTTATTCACAGTCTTACTTGGGAGACCAACTAAGGTATTTACAAGAGATGAACTCGCATCCATAGCCTTTACAAAATATTATGAAGGCTATAATAGAAGTATTGATTCACATATTAAAAATATCAGAAGTAAAATATCCAATTATACAACAGGCAACTATATAAGGACCATACGAGGTATAGGTTATCAGTATTGTGACCAAGAAGGTTGTGAATAGATGAATCTCAAATTACGTAATAAACTTATTCTTTCCTATGTACTGTTAGCTATGATGATAATTGGCATCATTAGCCTACTTATTAATTTTAGTGTGCGGAAAAATTTTGAAAATTACATAATAGATGAACATGAGCAACGCGTAACGGATATTAGAAATAATATCCGTTATTCCTATATCCAAAATAATGGCTTTAATATTAAGGATATTGAACACATCGGTATTAAAGCCATTGAAAAAGGTCTGATTATTACTGTTAATAATGCCGACTTATCACCTCTATGGTCCGCCATGGAACACAATGCCGGTCTATGTGAAGCTATGATTTCTAATGTACGGAAAAATATGTTTAACTATTATAGTCGCTGGGAAGGCAATTACACGGAGGATTCATTTGATATTATTGCCAACGATACTATTGTTGGCACACTAAATGTGGGCTACTTAGGCCCTTTCTATTTTAATGATGAAGCTTTATATTTTCTTACATCCATAAATCGTGTTTTTATTTATGTGAGCATCTTTTCAATGTTCTTTGCTATTTCAATAGGCACAATCATAGCAAATGGTGTGACAAAACCAATTGAGACCGTCATTCATCATCTTAATAATATGCATGATACTACCATCTCTGAAGCACCCAATAACTTTATTAAAACCCTTGAGCTAAAAGCATTATATGATAGTGCCCAAACTTTACAAAAGCGCATCGATGAACAAGAAAAACTTCGTAAACAATTAACGCAGGACATGGCTCATGAATTAAAAACGCCCCTTACATCTATACAGGGTCAAATGGAAGCCATGATTGACGGAATATTTCCGATGGATACAGAACGCATAGGAAGCTGTTTTGAAGAAATTATTCGAATTAAGACATTGATCAGTGAAATTGAGTCACTTTCCTTATTAGAAAACAGTTATACCGAATTGAACTTAGATTATTTCGATTTTTTTAAGCTTATTACAGTCGTTGCACAAAACTTTGAAACCGATTTGATCGAACATCAGATGACCATGAATATTACTCTAGGCGATCATTACAATCCTAAAAGTTATGAACATTTCTATGGTGATGCCGATAAAATAAAACAGGTTTTTATTAACCTCTTATCGAACTCTATCAAATATGCAGGTGATGGCACACAAATAAGTATTATATTAAACAACTATAATCATGGTGATTATCTTATTCAGTTTAAAGACAATGGTCGAGGCATACAAGAAAAAGATGCGCCTTTTATATTCGAACGCTTTTATAGAGCTGATCCATCACGTTCGGGAAATAATGGCATTGGTATTGGATTAACTTTAACTCAGTCCATCATCCAAAAACACATGGGCAAAATAGAGCTTGTTAATACAGAAGGTGTTGGTACTGAATTTAACATCACGTTCCCACGAACTCTATCGCAGAAACAAAATACCAATAGAAAGTAGTTATTAGCTATATATCCATAATCTCTACATCCATGCTTTTATAAGATTATTTATTCGTACCTTAAGTAAATATAAGCAATACAGAGGCATATTATATATGCTTATTTTATATATGCTTATATCATGTTTACTATATAGTATAAGATCGGCACAACTATTATTAATAAGCCTGTAGAAAATAACCAACTTGAATTCGCCAGATCCACATCCAGCCCATAAATCTGTGGTGGGATGAGGGAATTAAAAGCCGGTGGCATGGCCGATAGTACGATTACCACTTTAAACAATAAGCCGTCATTAATATCTCTAAGTCCCATAAGATAAGCTATCGATACGATGACGATGGGCATGATGATGAATTTTATTGAAGCGATTGCCATGCATTCTTTTAGATAGCTGCCTATGGCGCGTATTTTCATATAAAAACCAACAGAAGTTATTAAAAAGATAGAAGATAAAGGAATTAAGATCTCATTAATATTCTGGTAGATGGCGGGTCTTACATAGCCGGATACATTTAGTAGCAAGCCTACTGTAATGCTAATAAAATACACATAGATAAAAGGATCTGTAATGATTCTAAGAAACGGGTTTTTGGTTTTGATATTTAAGTCCTGTTCGCCATGTAGCTTTGCTATGGGGTAACCTACCATAAAATACAAAATCTCTTCAAACATCTTATACATGGAAACAAAGGCATAACTGAGTTCGCCAAAAAAAGTGAAACAAATAAGTCCACCAAAGTTACCGAGGTTGGTAAAGGAGCTTGAAACAAACATAGAACCTGTTTGCTTTCTTCCATGTTTCATCTGTTTGGATACCACAAATCCTAGTATCCCACCTATAGTTATGGCAATTACACCTAATATGGGAAGGGCTATAAATCGAATGTTGGTGATCTGAACACCCCAAAAGGCGCCAAGGGTGATAATTGGGTTAATGCCCAGGATTGCGAATTTTTGAATGAATCTAATATATTGTTCAACCGGTACGGAGGCTTTTATAGATTCTGTGTCCACTCTTTTTCTAATACCTTGTCCTAATAATAGGCCACAGAATATCAGACCTATTGAATAAATGAATTTCATCATGTCTTTTCTCCTATGTGTTTTGTTTCTTATATAATGTCACAGACTTCGTAATAAGGCAATACTACTGAATCAAAATGAAAAATATGAATTTATAGTTGTGCACACAACGCTTAAGTGATATAATATAACTTGCAAGTTGTATGCACAACTCATGATGAAAGAAAGAGGCGATTATATGACTCATTCACCTGAACAAGTTGGAGATTTAGTTGTGGCAATTTACAAAGAGATAAAAGCAAAGACAGAAAAAGACCTCAAACTCTATGGAATCGGAATGGGACAACTGCAAATTTTGATGATTTTCTATGGATATCCCAGTAGCAGTTTCTCACAAAACGATCTTGTTAAATTATTAAACATAGATAAAGGAAACGTCAGTAGAAATGTTAAGAAGTTAATGGACAAAGATTATTTGGAACAAGTTGTGAAGCACCCCAAAATATATCAGTTATCTACTCAAGGAAAAATTATCAAGAGTGAAATCATGACTTCTTTTATTTCGCTTCATAAATCTATGACGGAAGGTATAGAGCAGCATGAACTAAAGCAAACAGTTCAAGTCTTGTCAAGAATTTCTAGAAATTTGGTGGAGATCTAATGAAAATTTCAATTTTGTATTTTAGTGGAACGGGCAACACTAAAAGCATTGCTAATGGTTACAGTCGAGCTTTAGAAAAATTGGGAAACATTGTATCTGTTTCATCAATAGAAAATATATCTACTCTTGAAGAACACGATGTTCTCATTATTGGCGGTCCTATTTATGCAGGTAATATGCCACATGAGCTTATCCATTGGGTAAGAAAAAATATACCCAAAGTTATAGGTAATAAAAAAGCAATAGTTTACTCAACTTCTGCAGGACTTAAAAATGCTCATGGGGTCAAATCTATTGGTAAGAAGTTGGCTCATAGGGGCTATTCCATTATAGATTTAACGACTTATGAAATGCCAAGAAATTTCTACATAGAAAAATATGATCCAACGCCTGAATCCATTCAAAAACAACAGTTTAAGGATGCCGCCCAGAAAATTATCAATTCAGTTAGGAATATTCATAATACTACGCCACACATCTTGAAGGATTCTGTTTTCAAGATTGACATATTGGCAGATCTATTCAGTATCATGGCTAAGTCAATGGGGAAAAATTTCATGATTGATGAAATCTGTATATCATGTGGTATATGTGAGAGGGATTGTCCAAAACAAAATATATCATATAAAGACAAAAAGTACCACAAGCGTTGCATTCTTTGTACACGTTGCATCCACAATTGTCCAGTCAATGCAATAATGTATAAGGGTAAAAAAATCGAACCTTATAGGGTTCATCATGAAATAACACTTTGATATCAGGAGGTAATAAAATGGTAAAAAAAATAATTACAGCTATCATCATCGGTCTGATTGCAGGGCTTATTGACTTAATTCCGTTGGTCATAGTTAGGGTTCCACTACTTAATATGGTTTCAATTCTGATGTTTTGGATCATAACTAGTTATTTCATTTCTAATGTGACCCTGATCAAAAACTCACTGCTCAACGGTTTGGTTTTGTCAAGCTTAAACATGCTACCATTGGTCGTGGTCATTTATACTATTAATGCTAAGGATTTTTTGCCCATGCTCTCAATGGCTCTGATTCTTGGACCTTTAGTCGGATATTTGAACGGTCGTTTTAATCAATCTCATAAAGATATCAGGTGAGGGATTGAACCACAGGTGAACCACAGGGACGGTTCTTCCGGTTTAATGTAAGATTAAAGTCCTGCAAATAGATTCCAAGTACAAGTGCTACTGCTAGATTTTACTGCAGTGGCATTTTTATTTTTCAAAGCGTAGTTGAGTATTAAAAAATAGTTGCAATAACATCCTATAGATGTTAGACTGTTATTAGTTGCAATAACATTCTATTAAGATAAGGAGATCATTATGTCTGAAATTAGCTTTGGAAGATATACAAGTGTGTTATATAGATACAATCAAATCATCATCAATCATTTGCTCAAGCCATATGGCTTTGGTAGCGGTCAATATTTATTTCTATTAGCCATCTCCAATCACAAGGGTGTGAGTCAAAAAGATCTAACGGACCATATGAATATTGATAAAGCTACGACAGCAAAAGCTTTGTCCAAACTAGAAAAGCTTGGTCTTATCATCCGTACTAAAGATGAAAATGACCGAAGATTCTATAAAATATACTTAAGTGAAAAAGGTATTAGGTTCATGCCGACCCTTAGATCCCATTTGCACCAAGTATCTGAGATTATAACAAAAGGCATGAATGAGAAACAATTACATCAAACCAAAGAACTGTTTGAACTCATGATCCAAAATGCAATCCAAGAAGTTGAACACTTAAAATAGACATCCATCGAAAGGATTTAGAATGAAAAAGAATAAAATGAACCTCACTCAAGATCCGGTGACCGGTCTGATTATAAAAATGACCTTTCCAATGATTTTTGGCATGTTGGGTATCGTTGCTTTTAATATGGTTGACACCTATTATGTCAGTAAGCTTGGCCTTATACCTATGGCCGCTATGACCCTAACCTTCCCAGTGGTTATGGTTATCGGTGCTCTGGCACAAGGTATCGGTATCGGTGCTGCTGCCTTAATATCAAAAGCTGTTGGTGAACAACAACATACTAAGATTATAAGGTATACAACCGATAGTCTAACCCTTGGATTGATACTGGTGTTCGTGTTTGTGATTGCCGGTTTATTAACCATTAAACCCTTGTTCACCTTATTGGGTGCCGATCAGGAAACAATGCCATATGTGGTTGACTATATGACCATCTGGTATGGCGGTGTCATGTTCCTTATTATCCCGATGATTGGTAATTCAGCTATACGCGCTCTAGGCGATACGAAAACCCCTGCCTTAATTATGACGGTTGCCGCCTTGGTTAATATGCTTTTTGATCCGATCTTTATTTTCGGGTATGGACCTATTCCTGCTTTTGGAATCAAAGGTGCTGCCATAGCAACGGTCATTTCAAGAGCTATAACACTCATCGTCTCTTTGTATGTCCTTATTTATAGACAAGAGATTGTCTCATTTCAAAAGGCACTTTTTTCAGATATTGTTAAGTCCTTCAAAGATCTTATATATATTGGTATACCCAATGCGCTGACCAGAATAATTACGCCTCTAGCCATAGGTGTTATTACCGGTCTTGTTACCACCTTCGGAAAAGAGGCGACAGCAGGCTTTGGTATCGCAACCCGTATTGAAATGTTTGCGATGCTCGTTATCAATGCCCTGGCTTCTGTTTTTGTCCCTCTCTTAGGGCAGAATATAGGTGCAAAAAAAGACCTTCGTGTCATGGAGGTCATCAAAAAATCAGAACGGTTCTCTGTAATGTATGGGCTTGTAGTAATGCTGATATTAATACTCTTTGGTCGCCCTCTGGCTCAAATTTTTACTGACAATTCCGTCGTTATCGAGACGGTTCGTATGTATCTTATCATCATACCGATTGGCTATGGTTTGCAAGGCTTATTCTTAATTCATACAAGTATACTAAATGTCATCAATAAGCCTTTGCATTCTGCCATGATTTCTTTGATTCGTATGTTTCTTCTATATGTCCCATTGGCCATCGTTTTATCCGGTCTTATGGGTTTAAATGGCATCTGGATTGCTTTAAATGCTTCATTTGTTATCTCTGTTTTAATCAGCAAATATATGGTGAGGAAGCTTATGCCCATGCATCAAAATCATTAATATGATCTTTTGCAAAGGCCATAAAGGTTCTGGGTTTCTTCCCTGTAAGTTTATAGAAGTCATCTGTAACCACTTTGGCTGTGCCCAATCTCGTCATAAAATATAGCACAACCGTAACATTCACATAAGAGGGGTCGAGACCTCTTTCTTTTATATAGTAATAGCGGTATCGCAGAAAGCCCAGCTTCTTATATTGAATCTTTCTCCCCGTTACTTAACTTAGAATCTCTGCAATCTGATAGTAATCTATTGCTTCAGGTCCTGTAATGGTATAGGCTGTATTTTTGTGTTGTTCAGATTCATGTAGAACGGTTGCAATTGCAAGTCCTATGTCTAGGTACATTTTTCATCAAACTCTTGCTGAGTTTTTCTTTTTTCCGGAATTAACACTCTCATCGACATATAGTGCCGAATCGTATCGATGCTGGTATGGTTTAAAACTGCAAATCGGCCTATTCTCATATATTTCTCCATAGTAATCGTGTTCATTCATGGGATGAATGGTATCCCTACTTACATTACAATTATAAAGAAAGTATCTCTTAAACATAAGCCTAATGGTATCTTTATTACAGACGATAACTACCGCATTTTATATACGAATAAAACCTTTCACAGCATCACTGGTTATCAAGAGCAAAACCTTGACTCCGATTTATTAACAGCCGGCATACACCTAACAGACAAACAAAAACATATACTATCCACTAAAGGCCTATTGCAAGGAGAATTCGAGCAAAAACGTTTAGGTGACATGCCCTACCCTATGCAACTGTACATCACCAGGATTGTCGATGAGGCCACTTACTATCTGGGCCTTTTTAAAGATATTTCCGAGCAAAAAATTAAGGACCAGCACCTGAACTACCTTCGTTTCTATGACTTTGCCACTCAGTTACCAAATAAGGTCCTGTTTCAAGAAAAAATAGACGCTCTCTTACAAACCAATAGCGAATCATCCTATGTCTGTCTCTTAATTAATATTGACAACTTTAGAATTCTTAATGGGCTTATCGGTACTGAAGCTTGTGATCAACTCATCAAGCAGTTTTCCGACCGTTTGTTGCAATATGAACCCCCACATGACCTGATTGCTAGAACAGAAGGGGATGAATTTGGTGTTTTTTATCAACTTAATCTTGATGAGATTATCCTTAACCATTTGACTTCTCTCAAAAGACACCTTACTAAGCCCTATTTGCTTAATGATGAACTTCACCATATCACTGTAAGTTTCGGCTTTTCTTGCTCGCCCGAAAACGGTGCCACCGCTGAAAAACTGCTTAAAAATGCAAGTATTGCCCTGAATCATGCAAAGAACAACGGCAAAAATCAGATTGTTAAATACGAGGATGCCTTTGAATCTATATCTGCTGAAAACTATGAACTCCTAAAACATATGCGTTTTGCGCTTGAACAAAATGAAATGTTTTTGCATTTTCAACCTCAAATTAATGTACACACCAAACATGTTGTTGGTGTTGAAGCCTTATTGCGTTGGAAACACGATGATCATTATATCTCACCAAATCAGTTCATCCCCCTTGCAGAGCAGACTAGACTCATCATTCCTATTGGCGAGTTTGTACTTAAAGAGGCTTTTAAGCTTGCTGAAGATTTCTACAAATCTAATACATCTATTGTTGTTGCCGTCAATATTTCTGCCGTGCAACTCAAATGGGATTTTTTATTCGCTCAGGTTATGCGTTTGAAGCAAATCTATGCCTTTCCTAATGAAAACATTGAATTTGAAGTGACTGAAAGTCTTCTCATAACGAATGAAGATGAAGCTATTGATGTGATTATTGAATTAAAACACATGGGCTTTCTCATTACCATAGATGACTTTGGCACAGGCTATGCTTCACTTAGCTACTTAAAACGATTTCCCTTTGAACGTATTAAGATTGACCGAAACTTTATTAAAGATTATCCTAAAACGGATGATGGTAGCATAGCAAAGCTGATCATTAATCTAGCAAAAAACATGAATATCGAAATCGTTGCAGAAGGCATTAAAACCTTAGAACAATTAGAATTTCTAAAACAACATGATTGTCATATCATACAAGGTTATTATTTCTCCAAACCTTTACCCAAAGATGGCTTAATGAAATATATTCATGAGATGAATGATTGAAATATGTAATCTTGGCAAGAAAAGAAGCTTGGCTTCGTTATGATCCCTGCTCATATTTCTGAATGGTTCGACAGGAAAGGTCTTTGACGTATTCTGCCACGCTTTTTGGCTGAATACTAAAGTATGACTTTCCTTGAGAACAATAAAAAGGAGTTGAACGTTTCGATTCAACTCCTTTTTTCCTATGCTACTGTATAGTATCTACTATTGTATCTACTATATTGTATCTTCACTATCGACCACTACTGAATCTTCTTCTGTTGGATCCACGACAACTTCATTTTCTTCATCTGTGATTTCTTCAACGACTTCATCTGCTATAATCTCTTCATCTACTTCAATGGTTTGAGCTTCTTCATCCCAAGTAACCTTTAGCCCTAGGTTCTCAGCAATAAATCTTAATGGCACCATGGTTCTATTGTTCATGACATCGGCAGGTACATCTATTGTCGCTTCAACATCGTTGACATAGGTCATATTGTTTAATAAGTCAAAGACGATTGTTGTACCATCTTTAACAATTGTTACAAGTTTTTCTTCACTGTTCCACGTTACGGTCGCTCCCATTGCTTCTGTAATAGCTCTAACCGGAATAAGGGTTCTACCTTCTTTTATAACCGGCGGAGTATCAAACTTGACATCTCTGTTTTTAAAAAACACATTTTCAACTGGAATCGTTCTCATATTTTTTAGATTATTAAAGCTTTTATAGACTTCTTGTAGCTGGCTTAGTTCTTCTTCTGTGTACTTACTTCTTGCAATCTGCTTCATTAGCGCAAGCTTATTCTTCAAATCCGTTTTGTAGGTGTCTTTTTCAAGCTTCAATGCTTCAAGTTCAGCTCTTAGGCTTTCTATTAATGCTGTATCACCCGCTTCTTCTGCAGCTTCAAGTTCTTCTTCTAAAGCATCTAGTTGCTCTTCTAGACTATCTTTTAGCTCTTCTAGCTGGTCCTTTTCTTGTTCTAAAAGTTGCTTTTCAAGCTTCCAAGCATTTTTCATTTCCTTACTCTTACCTTTTCCCTTATTACCCTCTTCTTCTACTTCTGCATCATCATCGGTTGTTACTTCTTCATCAGCTTCACTTACTGGTGATGTCAGATCCACCTCTTCTGCAAATGATACCGCTGAAAATGCAAATGTCAGTACAAAAATCATAAGTAATGCTAATACTTTGTTGAATTTTTTCATCTTAGTTCCTCCTTAATGAATGATTGTTTTTTAATCCTCAAAGCACAAAAAAAGCTCTGGTTGGATTGCCAAACAGAGCTAATACATTATTCCTGTATTTTCAGTATTTGGTAACCCGGCTACCTTGGTCATAATCACCTTAAGGCCCGTGGCTTTGCGTCCCCAAATTTCCTTGGGTTTGCCTTTATCGTTTACTTGATAACTTTATTACTTGTACTACAAAGTATAGTCTTATAGAACCGTTTTGTCAATGATTCAAAGAATGCAGGTCACTGTTTTCATACCCTAATCTTGATGGCATTAAAAGATTCTTGAAAAACTTTTATGCGGTCTTCTTCAGTAAACGCTTCTAAAGCTATGAGCTGTTCGGTAATGTTCCCTAGAGCTGTCGCTTCTTTTACGCCATAAACAAGTTGTTTTTTGCTGTATTTTTTGATCAACTGACATAGTAACTGATCTTGGACGCCACCACCAAAAATACAAACACGATCATATTTTTTTCCTATGGCTGTTTCAATTTCAGATAGTGTTTTTGTAATCTGTTTTGCAAGACTTTCTTCAATAACACGTACAATCTCGCCTATACTCTTTGGCACTTGTTGCTTTGTTTCTTTACAATAATCTTGAACCTTAATCGGCATATCTCCGGGTTCAAAAAACCGAGGGTCATTAATATCGATTTCACTTCTAATGACTGTGCCCTTTGCTAATTCAACCATTTCACCAAAGTCAATATTCATACCATTGTTTTCCCAGTATTTTTTGGATTCTTGTAAAATCCAGAGTCCGACATGATTTTTCAGAAGATTCACCGACGGATAGGATCCACCTTCATTGGCCAGGCCATATTCAATCACCTTTTCATTCATGGTCATCTGCTCTTGCTTGGCACCGACAATAATCCATGTTCCGGTAGCAATAAACAGATAGTCGTCTTCCATCGGTAAGCTTTGTAAAGCCAGTGACGTATCGTGACTTGTCACCGAGATAACATCTAATGACTCAATACCTAGTTCATTTATGATCTCATTCTTCACAGATCCTAGGTTTGTGCCTGATTGTATAATCGGCATAAATAATGATTTTTTGAATCCAAGATCTTGAATCAATGATGTGTTCCAATTCATGGTTTTATAGTCAAAAAGTTGTGTTGTCGTTGCCATACTGTATTCCGATAGCTTTTTACCTGTTAAAAAGTAATTGAATAGATCCGGAATATTAAGAATAACATCCGCATGATCCCATCGTATATAACGATCTACCATTAATTGATTAATCGTATTATAGCTCACACAGTCCATACCCGTTTCACTTTTTAATGATGCCTCATTTTTCTTTTCTAAAAGTAGGGCTAAACCTTGGTTACATCGTTCATCTCTATAATGTATTGGGTTTGCCATCAATTCACCTTCTACATCCAATACACCATAATCCACACCCCAAGAATCTATCCCAATACTTTGAATTTTGCAACCTAGATTTTTGGATTTTATCAATGCTGTTTTTAATTCAAAAAGTAAGCGTGGAAAGTCCCAATAGAGATGGTTATTCATTTTTACCGGGCTATTGGAGAACCGATGGACTTCATGTAAGACAATCTTCCCTCGGTTGTATTCTCCAATGATAGCACGTCCGTTACTTGCACCTAAATCAAAGGCTAAAACTTGCATCTAAGAACCTCCTTTTGCTTATTTTTTATAAAGAGCTCCATAGGTTTGACATGCTCTAAAATCTGCGCCTTCTAAATCTTTGCTTCCAAATCCACGCCATGCTTTCGGTCTGAATATACGATGAGAATCAACATTATGCATACTTACCGGTATTCTTAACATAGATGCCAGTGTAATGAGTTGATCACCTATATGTCCATAGCTAATAGCGCCATGATTAGCACCCCATGTATCCATAACCGAATAGACATCTTCAAATGCACCTTCACCTGTTAAAATCGGTACAAACCAAGTTGTCGGCCAAGCTGGATCTGTTCTTTGGTCCAAGGTTTGATGCACTTCATCCTCTAACTCTACCGTGTAGCCTTCTGCAATCTGTAAAACCGGACCAAGGCCTTTAATAATATTAATTCTAGACATGGTCACCGGCATATTCCCTCTTGTAACAAAACGTGTTGAGAACCCACCACCACAGAAATACTCGCTATTTGCCGGGCAGAATCTTGTGGCATCAAGACAGCGTTTTACCTCATCTTCTTGAATCTCCCAATAAGGTTTCATCATTGGTTGTCCATCTATATCACTTTGCTGCCCAGTTCCATCAAGGGTTGTTGAACCACTATTTATTAAATGAATGATACCATTTTTGGCAAGACCTGTAAGTTCATGTCCCGTTACGCGTTTAACAGCCTCTGGACTCCAATAGGTTCTTACATCTGAGAATATTTGGGCTGTCCCAGTTAATAGATGACCAAATAGCATTGGTGCCCCATTTAGGCTATCATTCTCTGTGGCAACTATAAATGCTTCACGAATACCATTCCAATCAAAGGATGAATTTAAGATTGTTTCTAAAAAATCACCATTTGGCAAATAGTCCGTCCACTGTCTTTGGCCTTGAAATCCTGCGGCTATGGCATGGTGTCCATCCGCTTCTTCTAGGAATCCAAGCTCTTTGAGCTTCGGATTACCAACCATTAGGTCTCTAAATATAATGGTCATCTTGACCACATACTCCCAATAGTTATCAAGATCTTTGCGGTCCCAAGGATTTTTGTTATAATCAGGACCTTCTTTACAGTTGTCTTTTACCCAAGCTAATGCTTTTATATATTCCTCTTCATCATATATTTTTTCTTGTATACGTCGCGTAATCTCACACATATCCACGTATTCATTTCGCATGCCTAAATAGTCATTAAAAAAATTAACATCCACGACTGATCCTGCTATACCCATTGATACGGTACCCACGGACAAATATGCTTTATCTTTCATTGTTGCAACAGCTATGCCTGATTTTACAAAAAGCAATATTTTACGCTTTACATCTTCAGGAATCGTTTCATCCTTTCCATCTTGAACATCTTGACCATAGATGGTAAATACCGGTAGACCCAATTGATCATGGCCTGCGGCTGCGGCTGCTAAATATACCGCTCCGGGACGTTCTGTTCCGTTAAACCCCCATATTGCTTTTGGACGCACCCCATTCATATCAATTGTTTCCATGCCATAACACCAACTCGGAGTTATCGTTATAGAAAGGCCAACACCTTCCCGTTGGAATTTCTCTTCACAAGCTGCTGCTTCAGCCACACCACCGATGGTTGTATCTGCAATAACACATTCTACCGGCTCACCACTAGCATGTCTTATATTTTCTTCGATAAATTTTACAGCATTTTTAGCCATGGTTATTGTTTGGTCTTCTAAGGATTCTCGAACACCTCGGCGACGTCCATCAATGGTTGGACGAATACCTACTTTTGGTAAGCTAACATTTAATCTGAATTCATTTTTCATTTTATTTGCCTCCTTCTTATGCTCTAAGCACAACACACGCTTGACTTGCAAGTGGGTGTTGTGCTTGATTTTACTGTATCTAGTAGCGTTTATTCATAAAGAACTGGAAATACATCTTCGTCATTAATATTGCTTGCATCATACCAAACAAAACCTGTGTCAATGTTTTTTTCTAGTGTTTCTCCTCTAGCCGCTTTAACCGCAGCTTCAACCGCTTTATATCCAATCCCTATTGGATCTTGAGATATTGAGCCACTTATAATGCCTTCACGTACTGCATCCATTTGTGCTTTTCCTGAGTCATAACCCACAGCAATTATTCTGCCTTCTAATCCAACCTCACGAATAGCGTTTAGTACTCCAATTATTGAACCTTCATTGGATCCAAAAAAACCATCTAGCTCAGGGTGTGCTGTTAACATTGCTTTTGCAATTTCTGTGGATTTTAATTGATCACCATCTCCGTATTGAATATCTACAACTTCAATATTGGGATACTTATCTTCGATTCGGTCTTTAAAACCATCTCGGCGATCAACGCCCGTTTTTGATGTTTGATCATGAACAATCATTCCTACTTTGCCTTCTTCACCGATTAATTCTGCCATTTTATCTGCTGCATACATAGATGCTGCATAATTATCTGTTGCTGCTGTTGCTACAATAAGTTCACTATCAACGCCTGAGTCAAAGCCAATAACCGGAATACCTGCCGCTGTCGCTCTTTCGATCAAAGGTATAAGCGCTTTTGAATCTAATGCTGCAAGGCATATTGCACTCGGATTTTTGCTTAATGCTGCCTCGACCATTTCAATTTGTTTATCCACCATCGCTTCGGTTTCAGGGCCTTCAAAAGTAATCGTTACCCCATATTCATAGGCTGCTTGTTCTGCTCCATTTTTTACCGCTTGCCAAAACTGATGTTGAAAACCTTTTGAGATAATTGGAATATAAAGTGGTTCGTCTGTGTCTGATGTCGTATCATCTGTAGTCCCCCCTGTTTGTTCTTCATTCCCACCGTTTGCAGCTCCTGCACTTGTTGCTTGCTCTTCTTTACCACAACCTGTAAAAAGTGCTATTACAAACAACATTACCATAATCATGCTTATTACTTTTTTCATACCTTTTTTCCTCCTCTTATTCTTCGTGTTGAAATTGTTTTATTTGAACAAGTTTTACTTGTCACAAATCATATTGATTGTTTGTTACGTCGATATATATCAACAAAAACTGCAACGATTACAATAATGCCAGTTAACACTGTTTGCCACTCTTGGGGCACCGACATGATTCTTAATCCATTTAGCAAAACACTCATTATAAATGCTCCAATGACGGTTCCTGATATTGTCCCTTTTCCACCACTCAGTGACGTTCCTCCAATGACAACAGCCGCAATAGCATCAAGTTCATAACCTTGTCCAAGTGCTGGTTGTGCCGAGTTTAACCTTGCCGCCATAAGGACGCCTGCTAGACCAACAAAGGCGCCGGTTAAACTATGAATACTAATGAGCCATCTTTCTGTATTGATGCCTGATAAGCGTGTCGCTTGTAGATTACTGCCTATTGCAAAATTAAACCGTCCAATAATCGTCTTGTTTAATAAAATATGTGCGAGAAGTGCTGCAAGAAAGAAGATGATAACGCCTGATGGTATGCCAAAAAATGTTGCTTTTGAAATATTGGCAAACTCAGGTGTGTCCATAAAATAAATGGGTTTTGCGCCTGAGATGACAAGGGATAAACCTTTTGTAATCATCATCATTCCAAGTGTTGCAATGAATGCAGGAATCTTAAGCTTAGCCACATTGATGCCATTTATGAAGCCAATAAAAGCGCCGGTAAGTATGCCGACGATAACACCAACGAAAATCGGTAGACCTAGAAAAGTAATGGCTACCCCTGTCATCACCGACGCAAAGGTCATCCCTGTACCAATAGAAAGATCAATGCCGCCAGTGATAATTACAAAGGTTACACCTACAGCTAAGACACCATTAACCGCCGTGGCCAATAAGATACTAATAAGATTTGAACTTGTCATAAAAACCGGTGAAGCCAGTGTAAAAAACAAAATAAGTAATACTAATGCTCCAAGAGCTAATAGCTTTTGTGCTGCTCCTGATTTAAACACATTATTCTTTTTTGTGGTGTTTATATCCGCTATGATATTCTCCATTTTATCCTCCATTTTATGCAGTACGATCCGTTGCATATGTCATAATACGTTCTTGTGTTGCTATATTACGCGATAGTTCCCCCGTAATCTTCCCTTCACACATCACCATAATGCGATGGCTCATACGAAGGACTTCCGGTAATTCTGAAGAAATCATAATAATTGACTTGCCTTGATCGGCCAATTCATTTAGAAGTTTATAGATTTCACTCTTGGCACCAACATCAATGCCTCGTGTCGGCTCATCAAAAATTAAAATATCACAGTTTCTTGTCAACCATTTTCCAATAACCACTTTTTGCTGATTTCCGCCGGAAAGATTTTGCACCAACTGTTTTCCACTTGGGGTCTTAATCGATAATGCATCGATGTACTTTGTTGCGTTCACTTTTTCTTGGTCTTCTTTCAAAAAGCCAAGTCGATTGCAAAATCTTGGCATCGTTGCCATGGCAATATTCGTATCCACATCTAATCCTAAAACAAGTCCATAGCGTTTCCTATCTTCTGACAAGTATCCGATTCCACTGGCAACTGCATCCTTTGGTGATCGAATATTAACTTTCTGTCCGTTGATAAAAATCTCGCCACTGTCTTTTGGGTCTGCTCCAAAAAGGCATCTGGCGACTTCAGTACGACCTGCTCCCATTAGACCTGCAAAGCCAAGAATTTCTCCTTTTCTTAACTGGAAGCTCACATTTTTAACTTTTTTACCGCTTGTTAGATGCTTGACTTCAAGAATAACTTCATGATCTTGATTACGTTCTAAATCATGTACTTCTTCAAAAATCTCCCGTCCAACCATCATTTTAATGATTTCATCAATCGTCACTTCATTCATATGCTTCAATCCGACATACTCACCATCTCGCATTACTGTTACACGATCACAGATTTTCTTCAATTCTTCCATACGATGAGAAATATAGACGATTCCGACACCTTTAGCTTTTAACGCCTGAATAATTCTAAAAAGTTCATCAATCTCTGATTCGGTTAACGCAGCAGTTGGTTCGTCCATGATTAGAACTTCCGAATTAAAAGACAGTGCTTTTGCGATTTCTATCATTTGCTGTTGTGCTACTGTTAATTGCTCAACTTTCACTGTCGGTTCAATCTTGACATTCATGCTGTCCAATAATTCTTTAGCCATCTTATTTTGCAAAGCACTGTCACAAAATATGCCTTTGAATCTCATAGGTTCGCGTCCGATAAAAATATTCTCCGCCACTGTTAGATCTGGCATGAGATTTAATTCTTGATGAATAATACTGATACCCAGTTCTTGGGCCGCTTTAGGTGAATTAATTACAACTTCTTTCCCCTTATAATAAATGGCACCGCCATTTTTATCATAAACACCGGTCAGTATCTTCATAAGTGTTGATTTTCCTGCACCATTTTCTCCTATAAGTGCATGTACTTCCCCTTTGTTAAGTTCGAATGAACAACTTTTTAAAGCATGTACACCTGGAAATCGTTTATCAATGTCAACCATCTTTATTACGTTTTCATCCATTTGCTTCACCTCCACTTACTTTCTAAACCTATTATAACGAGGGATTGGCTTGAAAAAGTTGAAATTCTAGCACAAAAAGGGTAAAAAAAGAACTGATTTCTCAGTTCTCTTCTTACCCTTTTTCATCACTTTCCGTTTTAGTCATCGATTTGAAAATGGAACGATGAGCTTTTGGTTCTCTGGTAAGAACATATTCTTTTTATTAATAAGAACAGCGCTTACATCGACTTGTCGTGTTTCTCTGGTCTTTTGAACTTCTAAAGCTTCCTTCACAGCCAAATAGCCCATATTAAAAGGTCGCTGTGCCATCGTCGCTTTAATAACATCGATTTCGATAAAATAGGCGATACGCGTATTGATATCAAACCCCGCAACATAAATCTCATTCTTAACACCCAAGTCATTGACCGCTTCCGCTATACCTTGCAGCGATACCTCATTGGATCCATAAATCGCAACCAGATCAGGATAGGTTTTAATTATTTCTACTGCATAATCATAGGCTGTTTGTAATTCATCATTGCTGTAATAAAGCGTTTCTTCAATAATTAAATTTTCAAATGCTTTCATACCTTTTTTAAAACCTTCTTCACGTTCATATGCAGAAAAACTACCTTTAACATGGGATAATATGACTACTCGACCATCTCCATCAATAGAGGTGCCTAACTCATGTGCCAGACGTTGAGAAGCCAATAAATTATTAGTTGCAATGTAGCTATGCTCTACCTCAAAAAGTGCATCAGAGTCATAGGTGACCACAACAATACCTTCCTCAACTGCTTTTTGACAAACTTTACCAACACGCTCATAATCTGTTGCTGCTACCGCTATCGCTGCTGGCTTCTTACGAATTGCTTCTTCAATAATGGCAATTTGTTCCTCTACTTCTGTTTCATTACGAGGTCCCTCAACAATGACTTGTACACCAAGTTCTATAGCAGCAACCTTTGCCCCTTCAGCAACGCTCGTCCAAAAATCAATACCTCCGGATGTTTTTGTGATTAAGTATATGGTTTGTTGCTTTTGCACTTTATTATCTAAGCGTTTCATTGAACCGATACTAATACCTAAAAGTAGCATTAATACTAGAATGAGATAATATATCATTCTATTCTGATGTTTTTTCATCTTGGTCACCTCCAGTCAGATAAGGTAATCGAATTGTTACACATGTTCCTTCAAACATCTCACTGTGAATCTGAATGCCAAATTCTTCACCATAGTATAGCTTAATTCTTTGATCTACATTATATACGCCGACACCACCATTTTTTTTCTCCGATTGAATTTGTCCTGAGAGTAATTGCTCAATGGTTGCATCCTCCATACCAATACCATCATCTGTTACATCAATGCACAGGTAATCTTCTTCCTCCAAAGACGCCTTGTAAACATGTACGGAAATATTGCCCTTACCCGGCATCTTTTTCAAACCGTGATAAATAGCGTTTTCGACAATAGGTTGAATTATGATTTTTATAATTCTGAAGGAAAGAAGGTTCTCTTCTGCTTTTATGGTGTAATCCAGCTTGTCTCCATAACGCATTTTCTGAATCGTCAGGTAGCTTTCTACATGTTCAAGCTCTTGCTTTACCGTGATATACTCTTGTCCTTTACTAATACTAATGCGAAACAGTTTAGATAGTGCCGAGGTCATTTTTACCACTTCCGCCGACTTGCCCGCTTCACCCATCCAAACAATAGAATCTAGAGTATTATACAAAAAATGTGGATTTATTTGAGCCTGTAGCGCCTCCAAATCGGATTTTCTTTTTAAACGTTCTACTTCTTTATTTGTATCAATAAGCATTTTTATTCGACGTGTCATCGTATTAAAAGTATTCGTTAATATGCCAAGTTCATTTTGACTCTCTACTGCAACTTGTACATCTAAGTCACCAGCTTGAAATGCTGACATTCCTCGAAGTAAAGACTTAACAGGACGTAAAATATTTCCGGCAATCATGACGGCAAGAACAAGAGATATCATTAATGTGACAAGAATAATCATAATGAAAAATTCTCTTAGTACATCACTATAACTGTTTAAGTCTTGGTTATATATTTTACCTATGACTTTCCAGCCTGTATACTTCGAATTGGTAATGATAAAATTTACAGCTTGTTCTTCATCAAGTTTTTCTATTGTTGTTGTTTTGCTTGTTAAAAGTTCTTCGATTGGTTCCGTTTTTATCCCACTATATATAAGTTCTAGCTTAGGATGATAAATCAAATTACCACTATCATCAATGATAAATAAGTACCCTTGGTCCCCAATACTGATCCGACTAACCATATCTTCAATCAAGCTAAAATTAAGATCAATAAGTATGACGCCAAGAAGTACGTCTCCATCATATACAGCCTTAGAACATGTTATTACCCATGGGTATTCACCTAATGCGATATTTTGTATATGAGACTCGGAAATCACGAAGTCACCTGTTTCTACTGATTTCTGATAATAGGGTTGTTCTAAAGGGTTTGCTGTCTCTTTTATAATCGCCTTAGCATCATTGGATAAGATCTCACCTATTGTTGTAATGAGATATATATTCACCAGGTCTTCACGAGTGTCCAAGAGCGTATTCAAATAGTTACGGGTATTTTCTGCTTGATTTTCTTGTGGTGTATTTAAATATTCTAACACATTGTCAGAAATACGAAGGCCTTCTATTGTTGTTTCAACATTTCTTAGATAATAATCCATATCATAGTTCACTTGGTTAATCATCTTTAGTGTTGATTCAGAAGTATTTTCTAGTATGACGCGATTTGTCGCAATATATGATAATATGCCAATGCTGGCAATAACCGTCACAATAAGAATACCTATACCAACAGCTAAGGTCATCTGTATACTATTTATGAAACGTATTTCTTTATAATTTTTCGACCACATAGCTACTCCTTTCTATAATGTGAGGGTGTCATGCCTACATTTTTTCGAAAATTATAACTAAAGTAATGAGGATCATCGTACCCCACTTTTACAGAAATTTCAAAAACTTTCATGGTGGTGCTTTTTAGGAGTTCTTTTGCTTTTTTCATCCGAAACATGGTCAAATATTCAAGGAAAGTCTGATTTTTATATAGCTTAAATATGCGTGCAAAATAGCTGCTACTTACATGTAATGCATCACATATCATACCAAGATCCAGATTTGAATCGTCATAATGACTTTCTATGTATTTTATTGCTTGAGATACGAGTATTGCTTTATCGTCTTCTCTTTTTTGCTCAAGCTGCTTAATAAGGTCTTCACATTTTTGTATGATTTTCTCTTGTATTACGTTCAAATCATTTATTTTCAATAATGTTTCTATGAGATAAAAATCCAAAACAATGTTTTCTTTTTTATCAACAATAAGTTGATTGAATGTAGCAAAAATTCGAGTAATCAACGTTAAAACAAGGTTTTTAAATTCTTCCATCTGAACTTTGTAAAACTTTAATGTATCAAAGTACAAATGAATATATTTACTTAAGTTATCAATATTGTTAACACGAATGGCCACTTCAATTTGTTCTAAAAATTCATTGGATTGACGATGTCCTTTTCCAGAATTCCTCTCGACATCTGTTTTTACAATAATCTGATTTGCACCTTCAATTACTTTATATTCTAATGCCGTTAATGCATCTTGAAAAGAATACTTGAGATCCGAAAGCTCCTTATAGCATTCTCCCATGCCTGCAACAACATCTATATTATAGATATGTCGAATACTTATCAACATTTCTCCTAAGATATCGTATGCTTTTGTACAGGTTTTTATCTTTTCTTCAGAAATAAAGCACACAATGATTTTACCATGATCACCCATTAATAAATAGTGACTCGGATAATCTGCAATAATCTCTTTGCAAATATTGAACAAGGCAAAATGCAAAAGAGAATAGTCTTCACCCCATACCCTTTCTCCGACTTCTTTTTTGTTCATAATCTCAATAACACCGACAACATAAGCGGACCCTACAATATTGAATCCTAAATCCTGACAGGATTCTTTTACACGATTTTGAGGAATAAAGCCCAAGAGTATATCATAGAGTAACTTATCCTGAAGGTATTCCAATCGCTTCTCATATTCTAGCTTTAGGCGACTCATATTATTTCTTTCTGTTTTTTCACAACTTATATGTTCACTAATTTCTTCTAAAACAGTCGTTAACTCATTTTTTGTGATGGGTTTAAGCAAATACTTGTCTGCATTCAAACTAATGGCCTCTTTAGCATATTCAAACTCATTGTAACCTGTCAAAAAAACGACCTTACAATACTTATCATTTTTTCGTACACGTCGAACCAACTCCAAACCATCAATAAATGGCATGTAAATATCTGTAATCATTAAATCAATCTCATGATCTTCTAAGTAGTTTAGTGCATCTTGACCATCCTCTGCAGCATATACAACTTCAAAGCCCAAGCTCTCCCAATTCATAATTGTGATTATAGCATCTCGAACCGGCAATTCATCTTCAACAATTAGAACTCTATACATCGTATTGTGTCCCCCATTTTTTGATAAGGCATCAAAACTACATTGTATACATCGAGAAAAACTTAGTTTTGACCTTTTAACCATAGTTTGTTATTACCATAATATCAAAAAAAAGAATATCACACCACGATATTCTTACACTTTTGAAGTCACTAACAAATAAACTTAATGCTTTACAACACCTTTTTTAAGTATGATATTGGCATATAATGCCTGCTCGCCTGTTGCAACGATCGCATATGCCTTCTTTGAACGCTCATAAAAAGCATAACGTTCAATAATCTCAAGTTGATGTTTACCTTCTTTGTCCTCTATAATCCGCTTATAGTCCTCCCAAATAATCGGCTTGTAATCATCGCCTGACATCACTTCCATAAGTGCGACAGGCGCAGGAACATAAGTGTCTAGTGGCATAAGTTCAAGTATTGCTTCAAGTATTTTGGGCACACCATGTCCATCTAAACGAATTAATCGTTTGGCCATAGAGGCAGATGGAAAGTTCCCATCAGATATTACAATCTCATCACTGTGTCCCATCTCCATAAGCACTTTTAACAGTTCCGGTGATAAAATAGCCGGTATCTTCTTTAGCATTGTTTTCCCTCCTTAAGTCGTTTCCATTACTTAAATAAATTCTTGCCATAATCTTGGATCCGGTCTTGGTATAACCGATGTCTGTAGTAATAATCCTTTTTCAATAACACTTTTCTTCGCTTTTTCAATAGAAGCGTACACGCTAGAAAGTTCTCCTGAGAAAATAACGTAAGCTTTTCCACTGATGCCTTTGGCAATACGTATTTCCAAGATGTTAACCGGTGTTGTTTTTACAATGTCATCGGCCACTTCAAATATCGAGGCCACGGAATAGGTTTCCATGATACCGATTGCTTCAATATTGTTAATATCGCCACTACAGTTTAAGCCTTCAAATATAGCCGGATGTGGATTCCCAAGTGTACATTGATCCACAAGGGTTGCCTCATGTTCTTGAGATGTTCCCCTTTCCATAGCAGCTCTTACAGCACTCAGATCGCCTCTTATCAGAACAACATACTTACCTGGGCAGACTGGTTTTGCGAAAACCAAATCAACGTCTGCGGTTTTTAGGACATCATCTGCTGCTTTCATCCCTGTTGCTATAGAACGATATTCTAATACACCTAATGATTTTTTTGAGTCTACCATAATTATATCCTCTCAATACAAATGTATCCATCACTAATTTCAGTAACGCTTCCACTAATGCTTGCATGTATATGGGCACTTAGGCCACCTTCAACCGCTTTGGCTATGCGTGAGTTTTCCTTTATTTCTTGGCCGACTGTAACGATTACTTTTGCCGGTTGACCGATATGTTGATTCAATGGAATCTTTACTTTTGACACTTGTATCGGCTCCGGATAGAAGGGAACAGTCTCATCATATCGACTTAATCCTAAGCGCATCACGAGGCGCCCAGATGGAACTCTTCTATAGTCACGGTCAACATGCATACTTGTCGTGTTTTCAGATGAAGGTCGTACACCATTTTGGGCAAACTCTTGTTTAACCATCATCATCATTTTGCGTGGTGACAGATCATGATGACATGCGTAGAGTTCACAAACCCCACAATCCACACAACCCAGTGCGGTTTCTAAAACGCTGCTGTTATTAAGTACACCATTGGCCATTGCATTCATAAGCTTATGAGGCTCTACATGATGTCCCAGTAATTGCCGAGGACACATATCTGTACACGCTCTACACTGAGAACAAGATGCCATGATACGTGTTAGATGATTTATGTTCACATCCTCCATTTGTCGTATTAGAGCATGATCTTTATCAAGTACGATTAAAGCTTTGGAATTCTTCTTAACAACGTCATGAATGGTTGTTAAACTTCCAGTCATCGGACCTCCGATGATGATTTTGTGGTTTTTATTTTTTCTTTTTCCTACTGTATCTACTAAATACCCTATAGATGTTCCAATCGGTGCATAATACGTTCCTGGTGCGTCTACTTCACCAATAACCGTTACAAAGGTGTGGGTGACGTTTTTCTCTTCAAATAGTTTATTATATATATTGAATAATGTCTCTGTATTTATAACCATGACTTCGTATTGCATCGGCAATTCACCTTTTTTCAAAACAATACCTGTTACTTCTTCAATTAGTATAACCTCATCTCCTATTGGATATAGATTCGGAAGGGGGTATATTTCGATATTCGTATAGTTTTTTCCATGATCTTCTAGTTGCTCAATAATCTCTGCATATTTATTCTTAATCCCTATAATACTTTTCTCAATGGACAATGCTTCCATCATTTGGTGCAGGGCTTTTAGCAACTCTTTTGTATAGGATTTTGTCAGATTTTTATCAACCTGTAAAAGCGGCTCACATTCAGCATTGTTAATAATCAATGTTTTTATTTTACTTTTTAGCTTAACATGTGTCGGAAATCCAGCGCCACCTGCACCTACAATACCTGCGTCACCTATTTTCTCAATGATGTTTTCCATAGTCATTCACCTCTCGCTAATTAAAGATCTCAAGATCATTTTCTTCATCAACGATTCCGATAATTGAAGCATCCACAGGTGTTTCGTTATTATTCATACTCTCTCTGGCGCTACTACCGAGTGTTATAAGTACATTTTCGCCGATGCCCGCTCCGACTGTATCTACCGCAACGATGATATCCTTCATTTCCATTTTTTTGACTTCGCAGACCAAAAACCTATTACCGACCAATCTTTCATGTTTTCGCGTCGAAACGATTCGACCAATCACTTTTCCAATAATCATGATCATTCTCCGTTCTTATAACATTACCAGTAAGCATCGGCAATTGCCTATTACTAGCGCATTTTTGGCAATTGCCATCTTCTTACTGAATGATCTTCACTTGATCGCTTTGCATAATACCAAAAGCATTTGCTTCATCTGTGTCAATGTGCATCTCAAGTCTATAGCTATCGTGGACCCTTACTAAAACATTACTGAGTATCCCTTTTCTCACACCGTCTTGTGTTTTAACGCAGACGATTTGTTTATCTTTTACACCAAAACGTTTTGCATCCTCATAGTTCATGTGTATGTGCCTCTGGGCTACGATACAACCTTGATTTAATCGTATTGCACCCGCCGGTCCAACGATTGTTATGGGCATTGAACCCTCAATGTCACCGCTCTCACGAATTGGCGCATTTAACCCCAATTGTCTTGCATCTGTTTTCGACACTTCAACTTGAGTTGCAATTCGTTCCGGACCTAAGATTCTTACATTCTCAATTACCCGCAAATTAATCCCTACAATGGTCACCCGTTCTTCTGCTGCAAATTGTCCACCCATCAACTCTTTTTTTACATGAAGTTGATGGTCTTTTCCAAACAAAATATCCAAATGTTCACGAGTCACATGTAAATGTCGTGCTGATACGCCGACCGGAATAGTCAATGCAAGTTGAGATTGTGTTAAAGCTTTCGAAGTTGTTTTCTTTTGGATTTCTTGCAAAACAGCTTCTTTTACAAGCGCTTCTAATACATTCGCTGTGACTGCCATATGCATCTCAACCTTTCAGACTTTTCTTATAGTTTAGGTAATATCTTTATGACATCTGTATGAGGACGTGGAATAACATGTGTCGCTACAACCTCACCAAGTCTTGATGCAACAGCCGTGCCAGCTTCTACAGCCGCTTTAACCGCACCTACATCCCCACTCACCAATACTGTCACAAGACCTGACCCGATTTTTTCTGTTCCTACAAGTTCTACATTCGCTGCCTTTAACATTGCATCCGCCGCTTCTGTTGCCGCTACCAAACCTCTTGTTTCTATCATTCCCAATGATTTTTGTGTCATGATTAATTCCTCCTTGAATTCTTTAGTTTGATTTTTTGTTGTTTCTGATACGATTTCTTTTGTTACTGCTACTTTTTTTTCCATAGTATGACCACCTTCGCCTAATACTTGTTTACTTAATAAATGCATATTTTGATGCACTTTCATTAATAATCCTTAAAACTTCATAATGTGGATTATTAATATATGCTGTTGCTACCGTTTTTGTGATTCCATTTGCAATTGTTTCTCCTTGTTTGATGGCCGCATGTACAGAAGATATGTCCCCCTGTACAACAATGCTCACCAAACGTCCACCAAGCTTTTTTTCCCAAGTAAGAACGGTTACATCCGCCGCTTTTACCATTGCGTCAATAGCCTCATAGGCTGCAACCATACCACTCACTTCAATAATTCCTAGTGCATTCATCACATTCACCTACTGTTTGACTTATTTTATTATTGGAAGTGTTTTTTCCACATCCATATGAGGTCGTGGAATAACATGTACCGCTACAAGTTCACCTAAGTTAGATGCAGCCTTTGCACCAACCTCTGTCGCAGCTTTGACTGCACCTACATCACCACGCACCATAACCGTTACAAGTCCTGAACCGATTCTTTCTGTACCAATGAGTGTAACATCTGCTGCTTTTACCATTGCGTCTGCCGCTTCAATTGAAGCTACTAAGCCTCTTGTTTCTACCATTCCTAATGATTCTTGCATAATGAACCTCCTATGATTAATCTTCATTTTTTAGTTTATAAACAGCTGATTTTCAAAATCTTTTCCATATCATCCGACGGATTAGCGATTATGTATTTAGCATGAACACCAGCAATTTCCTCTGCTGCTCGTACTGCGGCTTCAACCCCTGCTTCAACGTCTGCCACAGCACCTCTTATCTTAATCATGATTAATAATGGTACAGGCAAATCGTCTGCATTCGGTGGCTTATTTTTATCGAACGCTTCAATGGTCACATCTCCTGCTTTACAAGCCGCATCTGCTGCGTAATAGGCTGTCGCCATCCCAAATACCTCGATCAATCCTACAGCTTTATTCATCGTACACCTCATTTATTCATCTTTATTTATTGACAAAAGCAACTTTGATGCCTTCAAGGCGCATGTTAACCTGCATGGCTTCATTCAATTCTTCTAGCGCAAATTCATGGGTAACCAACGCTTCAATCGGAAGATTGATGCCTTTTGCGCGTCGAATGAAGTCTAATGTTGTTGCGTAGTCTGCAAAGGTATAAACCCATGAACCAACAACCGTTATTTCTTTTTGACATAAATCTAAATGGGGATTAATGATTGCATCACCATTGTCTACGAAGAACCCGACTTCACACAAGCCTCCACCACGACGTACCATCTTATAGATTGAGCTTGCTGCACTTGGGACACCTGTACATTGGAATGCAAAATCAACGCCACCGCTTGTCCTCTCGTGTATTTCCCCTAGCATATCCTCAAACTTTTTAAATTCTTTGAAATTAAAGGTGTATTTGGCACCTAAGCGTTTGGCCATTTGTAATCGTTGCTCATCACCATCAACGGCTAGAATGTTTTCTATGCCCATGGTCCGAAGTACAGATAATAACATAAGGCCGATTGGACCACATCCTTGAACAAGAACCATACTGTTAAACTTTAATAAGCCTGTTGTTTTTGCACGTTCAACTGCATGTATGGTTACGGCTGCCGGTTCTATGAGCAAGCGCTCTTTTAAACTCATGTCGTTCACCTTGAAAATTGAAGAATCCTTACGAAGAATAATATATTCTCCAAACCAACCATTAAAACGGTAACTATCATCCGGTAGTAAGCCATACACTTCCATATGGTCACTTAGGTTGGCTTTTTCTGGGTGCATTTTGGAAAAAGTATCTTCTTTCGTGATGGTTACACTGGTTACAATCTTGTCTCCAACTTTTAGAGGTTGGGACATAATGTCTTGCTTAACATTTTTTCCAATTTTTACGATGGTACCTGTTCCTTCATGACCCAAAACGACAGGGATCAGATTAAAGGGGTCGTTTTTGTACTCATGTACATCCGTACCACAAACCCCACAACCTTCGACTTTAACAAGTACTTCGTCATCATTGATTTCAGGTATCTCAAATTCTTTTATTTCTATTTTCTCTTTTTGAGTTAGTACGGCTACTTTTGCTCTTTTGGGAATCACTGCTACGCTACTTTGTGTTTTTGAGTTTTCCTTTAATGTTGCCATGACCTTTGATACTATTGTCTGTATATCAACTTGATTGACATCCATATGTGCCTCCTTCTTATCTTATGTATAAAAACTCTGACATAACGCATCGACGCGCTTTTGTAAAAGTATTTGCATTTGTTAAGCCTTCACCTGTTTTACTTGCTATCGTAAATGTTGTGAATCCTTCTCCACCAAATCCGATGCCTGCGTAAGACGGTGCGTTCTTAACAAATATTGCAGTGTCTATTGCACGAGCAAATTTGGTTAGATTCTCAATGTTCATTGAATGCATATGTGCTGAATGCCGATTGCCACCTTCAAGTTCTATGCTTACAGCTATACCTTCATCTACATCTTTCACACGTACGATGCCAAGAATCGGCATCATCAACTCTTCAACAATCAAAGGATGGTCTTTTGATCCTTCGAAGATGATACATCTTACGTTCTCACTAGCCTTGATGTTAATAGCTTCAAGAATCTTATCTGCATCTTTGCCGACCCACTTACGATTAACGATAAGATGTCCTTCATGCTCTACAAGCACTTCTTTCGCTAACTGATCGACCAAATCATTGGATAAGAAGTAACAATCATTGTTATGAATCATCTCTGATATAAGTTGATCCGCAACTTGATCTACGACGATAATTTCTTTTTCTGCTATACAAGGAAGATTGTTATCAAAAGTTGCACCATTAATAATGTCTTCTGCTGCCTTAACAATATTCGCTGTTTCATCCACAAACACCGGTGGATTACCTGCGCCAGCTGCGATGCCTCTTTTCCCTGAACTTAAGATGACTTTTACAATGCCTGGACCTCCTGTTGCAACTAGCAATGCTGTATCCGGATGCTTAAACATAAGATTCCCACTCTCTAGTGTAGGGTGTCTCACTGATACAGCTAAGTTCAAAAAAGCACCACATTCAACTGCCGCTTCATTCACCAGTTGTACTGCATAGTTTGATGTATTTGCCGCTCCAGGATGGGGGTTAAATACGACAGTATTGCCGGATGCAATCATACCGATCGCATTACATAAAATTGTTTCACTGGGATTTGTCGAGGGTGTTACAGCACCAATAACCCCCCATGGGCCACGTTCTACTAAAGTTAATCCTTGATCACCTGTAAAGACTTCAGGGGAGATGCACGCTGTTCCCGGTGTTTTATCCGCTACGAGTTGGTGCTTTAAGACTTTATGGCCAACCCGTCCCATGCCCGTTTCTTCAACACCCATTTTTGCTAAAGTATCCACATTCTCCCGAATTTTCTCACGAATACGGGTTATAATTTGTTCTCTGAATTCATTCGGCATCATGCGTAATTTTCGTTGTGCCTCTTTGGCTGCTGCTATGGCATCTTCCATGTTTTCAAAGACACCTTTTCCAACTGTGATCACAGGTAGTGACCCTCCTACCTTACTGTTACATGCAGGTTTTTTTTGATTGTTTTTTGTTGTTTCTGATAGTTCACAAATCACTTTTGATACAATAGACTGAATATCTAATTCGTTCATATACGCTTCCTTTCTATCTTATTTACTGCATATGATGCTAAGTATATGTCATCCTCAACACTTCCACCGCTGATACCAACCGCACCATAAGTAACTTTATTATTCTTAAGAGGATAGCCGCCACCTAGTGTTATGATTTTCTCTTCCACCATGGCCTCTAAACCTTCAAGGGATGCACCTTTTTGTGTCAGTTCTTTTAACGCATGTGTCGGCATTTGGAGCACCGCTGAAGTATATGCTTTTTTCTCTGCCAATTCTTTACTGATTATATAGGCTTCATCCATGATGTGTGTTAGAACACAGATGCCATTTTTGTTGGCAATACTGATGACGATATGAATACCCATACGTTTGGCTTCATTCTCAATATGCTCCGCCAACGCTTTCGCAAAATCTAATGACATTACTTTTTCTGATTGTTGATCGACTGTATTTTCTAACGCTTTTTTAATGAGGTCTTTGAATTCAAGCATGCGCGCTAATGCAAAAAGGTAATCTGATAGTCTATTCAAGTAACTGCTTATGCTTTTGTATGTGTTTTTATCTGATACTAAAGCGGCAAATCTGCGTTCAGCTCTTCTGGCGATTGTTCGTGTTAAGTCGATTTGTGCTGATATGCTTAAGTCACCGGGATATACAAATTCTTTTAAGGGTGGAAACAGCAACTGGTACCGATCAATGGCTTGCTCTAAAGATTTTATGTCTTCTAATATCTCTACTTCATCCTCAAAATCCGTTGCAATCACTGACATAATAGCTTTCAGCTTTTTTTGTATCCCTAGTAACGCATCTGAAAGCTCTTGGTCTTCTGACATAGAACGCATCAACCCTATTGAACTAGTTAGTTCATCTATGTTTCCAAGGACTTCAATGTGCAAATCCGTTTTATTGACACGCTGCCCATTTAATAAATCTGTCATGCCCTCGTCGCCTTTTTTGGTGTATACACTCACTTAGTCACCTCCTTAAATAAAAGGTCTGTTCTTTGTATAGCGTGTTGCATTTTGCCCTATTTGTCTGGGCGTCATTTGCTCAAACTCTATATTCGCCAAACCTATCTGGGTATTAAATGCTATGGCCACTTGCTCTTTATAGATGCCAATCCCTGTACCAAGACTTGATTTTTTAGCGGCCTTCCTGGCTAAGGCATTCTCTAAACTCTTAAAAATCTCCAGTACAGTCTCAAACAAACCGCCTTCCTCCTCAATTCCAGCCAAAACTTCCTCTAATGTCACTGAATCCGGTTCATAACACGCAATCATAATACTATTTTTTTGACCATTCATTATACGTCCTCACTTAAATAACTCATAACCAAGCCCGTTGCCACTGCGTTTCTAGGCCCCATAATACCACGTATATCACCACGTCCGGCGACAATATTATGGTTTGCTAATTCTTGTAAAATCAGTTCAGGAATTTCTAAGTCCAGTGCTGAGCCGCCTAAAATAACCACATTAGGAATATGTCTCATATGACCATCAGGTGCTACTTTTTTTAGTGCGCGTAAGGCATTGGTCACAAAAACTCTACGCTTAATCTCTTGACGTGTTGTTACAATACGTTCTAATGACAGATCAGTTACTATAGGGATGAGTTCTTCACCCTTAACGACAACAACTCTCGCATACAGCTTGGGTGGTAATGGCTTATGATGAAATATCACTTCTCCATTTTCCATGGTCATCTGAAAGAGTGAATTAACTTTGGCTAAGGGATAGCGCTTGATGTTTTCTGCCATTACAACACTGTCTAATCGAAGTTCTTTATTAATGAGCATTGTGGCGAAACTACCGGCTCCCGCCAAATGAACCGAGCGCACTTCACCTTTTCCATCCAGTAAAGCCGCATCTGTTGATCCGCCACCTAGATCAAGTATGGCTAAGGGCAACTGTGTTCCTTTTGTTGTCATAGCACCAATAGCTGCCATAACTGCTTCAACCCCTGCTACTTTCACCGGAATATTAAGCTGTTCTTCTAATTGCTTTGCTAATCGGTTCATTGGTAATTTGTCCGCTTGAACCATGGCAGCAAGGGCAACTGCTTTTTCCATGGCCACGTCTCCTGCCAAAGCGCCTTTTACTTTTACAGGTACAAATGTGTCAATGGCCAACAAGTCACTAATAGCCAAATGTTTCATAGATGCTTCTGATAATCCAGATAACTCTTTTTTCATATCACGAAGCATATCTCCAATATAAGAGTTTCTTTCACCTTCAATATCTTGTATGTCCTGAATCGAATGCACCACTTCCATAATAGCCTCAGCACCTGCATCTATTGAGACTGTCGTCAACTGATCCTCTTGGCTCTTAAAGGTTATTTTTCCTGCTTTTATCTTTCTTTCACGCATACCACCATCGGCATTTTTGACGACAACTGCCGACTTTTTTCCAATCAAACTCTTCGAAATTGGTATCACCGCCGCTGTTTCAGATGGGGATAAATCAAACAACTTTGCTATACCATAAGGGTTCGACAATGTCTTGATTGTCATACCCAGCCCTGCAACTTCAATGGCCGCTATTTTACCAATTGGGAGTTGTTCAATTCCTTCTACTTCATCAACAATCGGTATCTTTTTATCAAGACGATTATAGACTAAAACCGCTTCATCTTTTTGTAAAATTAGTCCCACGATTTTTTCATTCGATGCGTTAATGGTCTTTGCACAAGCTTCATAATCCATTGTTTTGGGTACCATGACGATGATCGATTCGTTGATGTAAGTCTCTTTTAACTTATGAATAGGGACGGTTCTTCCTACAACAACCCCTTGCCCTGCCGGGGTGTCCGGATTATGACCTACCATAGTAGAATCCGTAATGATAGTTTCCGTAATCGTTTCCATAGCCGTACCGCCAATAACCGGTGCTGCTTCATTTAATCGTATTAGATTTAAGTCACATATGTGCAACCCTTCTTTTAGCATTGCTTTTTTCAAGCCTTCTTTGATGCCTTTGATATTCTGGAGTGTGCCTTTCGTGCCTGTTGTTGTCACTTCAGCCGAAGAGAGAAAGTGCATATAACCTTGTTCATCCATTCTTCCTATACATACTTCCGTTGTTGAATTTCCAATATCTACACCGGCTATAATCACATCATCACCCTTTTCTCTGCTGCTTTAGTAAATCACGCTTCTTATATACATTTAGCGTTTCTTCTATAAAATCAGCACATACTTGAGCATCATATTGCTTCTTTAATTCTGTACTTAACGCCTTTAGTTCCTCTTCTGTAGATCGATATGGTCGTAACATATTATATATTTCTAGGATTCTAGTGTCCGGAATGTTAATGAGCTCTGCTGAACGAATAAAGTTCTGTGCCAGTTGTATTTTTCCTTCTTGTCTGGCCACTTCTGCCTGTAAAACAAGCACTTCTTTTGAAATCTTAATATCTTCTGAAGTGACTTCACCTGAAACAATGGCTTCTAGTGTGATTTCGCTCAAGCTTTTATTACTTTTGCTTTTTATGATGTTCGGATGCTTCTCTTTTAACGGATATAAGTCCATACTTACCTCCTATACAGGTACTTCTATTTCAATATATGGTCCTCTTTTAACAACATATTCCGTTTCTTTGGTATGCATCAAAGCGGCTTTTACTTGGTATTTGGGCCTTGAGGTGATATCGTTGATGACCTTCACCGGTTTGACTTGTTCACCTTTGGCATACTTTGCGGCATTTTTTCCAATCTGACGATACATACCCAGTGTAATAATCGGTGCCTGTGGAAAAAGCTCAAGATTGGTCAATGGGTATAGATCTTTTTGATGTATGACGGTTGTTCCTTTTGATTGTATGCCAACGGCTATACCTGATCCAACCAGTTTTGCTACGTCATTGGCAATAAACGCCACATCGGATGTTCGCGTGCCTCGAATCACCCTTGGAATCATGCCTTCTTCCTCAATGCCTGCTAAGATTTCTTTTAGAACCGTCATATGATCAAGTCCAATAATGGTTTTATGAATATGTAGTCCATAAGCCGGTCCGATTGCAATACCAACTTCTTTAACATCTTCACTTGCCTTAACCGGTCCTATTGCTTTTAAACTACCTATTTTTCCTTCTGATATACTATCCGAAGGTATTGTCATAGTTCTAATTACTTTATTCACCGCTTCAACAATCTCATTAACGGTAATTTCTCTTCCTAGTTCATTCATCTATGACACCTCTTTAAAGATCATCCAATTTAATAATATGTGGTATTTTCTTGATTTCTTCCCAACGCTCTTCGCTCATCACATAGCCCGTTCCCGGACCTTTATAACTATTGGGATAATTGACTGTGCTCATAACATCATAGGCTTCATTAAGAATTGCAGCTGTTTGCAGATAATCACCAGAAAGTCTTTGCTTTAACATGTTCAAAACCATTTCTGCTTCTTCTTTAAATCCGGATTTATGCAATGCCTTAATAATATCAATGCCGGTTATTTTATCTTGCATCATCCGATCAATAGCCTGTAAGTCTGATACAATGTCACGGTCGGGTACGTCTTTACTGCCATGGGCATAAGTAATGGCTTCAACTTCTTCTTCTGTCACTTGTCCAAGATTAAGAGTCTCTATTATTGCTTTCATCGCTTTTGCTGCTCTATTTCTAACGCGTATAACATCTTCTTCTTTAACCGGCCTAAGTCCTCCGTCCACTTTTAGATCACGTTGCAATACATTGTAGTCATCAAAGTCTTCAGCATCAAAGTTGGAACCTGCAAACATGTTGTCTTCATTCGGAACACCACTATAGCCACTAAAAATGAAATCCGTTCCAGGTAAGAATTGCATCATGGTTCTTGCCGTTCGACGTATGTCCGAATGACTAAAATTCTGGTCATTGGATGAAGCACATTCCAGATCAAGAGATGAAGCGATTAGGTTCTCAGCTAATACAGCGCGTATACCTGAAGGCACCGCTGAGGTTACACCGATACAGCTTACAGAACCGTTTTGAATACCTTGTACTCCGGCGCCTTTTGTCACCATAAGACATCTTGTTTCCAGATAAAGCATGGACTTACCGTCCGCACTTCCCATCAATACTTCTGAACCGGTTCCGGACGTGAATCGGGTTTTTAATCCCCTCGATGCATAAGCTGAAGCAAGAAAAGCTTTTGAATAAGGTGTATCGTCACCATCCATAAATACAGCTTCAGTACCATATACACTCATAGTTTCAGCATAAGTCGTAAAACCTCGCATGCCTAATTCCAACTCAACGGCTTCTTCTACTGCACATTGTGTTAGGACGCCTTTTGAACCAATCTGTGAACCGACCAAAAGTCCAACCGCTGCCAAGGGCGCATATCTTGCAATACCCACTGTTGTTTCTTCCTCACGAAAACCGCGAAGCGCGCCTTCAGCAGCATCCGCAGCAATCAAAATAGGATTGTCTTTGGCATTGGTAATATGTGCCTGGTTGGCTGGAAACAAACGTCCACGCATCTTTTGCATGGCCATCATCATCTCCACCACATTCATTTCATTCAATACTTCTGTTACTCTTTTAGGTGTAAGCCCTTTAAAAATGTTTATTATTTTTTGTCGATTCACGTTGATATCCACCATGAATCTTGCTATTTCAATCGGTGATAATGACATGTTTTCTTCCGTCGTTGTCACGTCGATATAATGATCTGCTATAAACTCATCAATAAAGTCAAATGCTTCACGTGACTTTCCATCCATCTCCATGACGCGATTGTTTTCTATGACAATACTCGCTTTGGGATCATACGGACTTGCCATGGCTATAAAACCTTTCTCTGGCCATTCATCGATGAAACCGTCTTGATTAACAGGACGTTGGTCGAGTATCTCCATTCTTCGTGAGCGTTTCACATTGCCACCTCTATTTCATTTGCTGGATTACCCGTTTTATGATTTCTTCTATGGCTGTTTCACTAATACTTGCTTGAGCCAATGGACTGCTCGTATTTGTTGGTAATGCATCGTTCTTACATTCAGCCGGATGTCTTCCCGGTACTGCAAACTGTCTTCTAAGTTCATATAACCTTGCCACTTCAGAAGAAGGTAGTTCTTTTGCACCGCCTAGTGCTTTGGCCTTGTATGCCAGTGATGCATAAAATTCTAAGCCTTCCATTTTGAAGTAGGCAGACATTAAATCTTCTCCCCACGATAATGCACCATGGTTTTCAAGAAGTACTGCATCATAACATTCTAAGAAAGGTTCTACCGCATCTGGAATCTCCATCGTTGAAGGCAAACCGTATTTTGCAATCGGTACTTCGCCTAAGAAGATGACCGCTTCAGGCATAATTTTCTCTGTCAAGGGAATACCTGCTATAGCATACGCTGTTGCAAATTGAGGATGGGCATGAACAACTGCATTTACATCTGGTCTTTGTTTGTATATGCGCATATGCATCTTAATCTCAGATGACGGCTTCCACTGACCATTTTGTTGTTTCAAATTTCCTTCCTGATCGACTTTACAGATCATATCTGGTGTCATAAAGCCTTTTGATACACCTGTTGGCGTACATAAAAAAGTATTCTCATCTACCTTTACTGAAAAATTACCATCATTGGCTGCTACCATTTCCCGTTGATAAATACGTTGCCCAATGTCACACATTTGCTTTTTAATTTCAAATTCATTCATTATTTTACCTCCAAAGTGTTCTTTATTTATGTTGTCTTATGTTGTTTTATCTTTATTTCATTTTAATAGTACCACTTATTCAAAGCTATGTCAATTGATTTATGCGTTTTTCTGTAGTTTTATGTGGAATTATGTTGTTTTACGATTGTCTTGTTTTTTTGACAGCAACAATAAAAATAAGAAGCAGTCTATTTCTTAGACTCCTTCTTATTTTTATTGTTGGTTAAAGGGTCAAAACTAAGTTTCACTACATTCACATACAATATATAGATTACGTTGATGCATTCATAACTATATATTGTATGCAAAAGTTCAACTATATAGTTTTGACACCTTAACCATTGTTATTACTTAATAGAGGATTATGAGGTCTAAATACTACACTCTCTTTAACAATACTTCTTTTTCATATTCTTTTACTTCACTTAACCAGTCCAAGCCAACCGGAACTTTCTGTTGCATACAGTAGTAATCCCATACCGCTTGCCATGGCATTGATTTTAACTCTTCTAACATAGCTAATCGGGTCGTAAAATCAAAATCAACTTCTGCTGCTTTCATCAGATCAAAAGGCTCGACAAGGGCTATTAATAATGCTCTAAACATATTCCGAGTTCCGATGGTCCATGCCGCTACACGGTTAATGCTTGCATCAAAGAAGTCTAGTCCGATGTGTACGCGGTCTAATAAATCGCCACGGATGATTTCTTGAGCAATGGCCATCAATTCATCATCCAGCACGATCACGTGATCACTATCCCAACGTACCGGTCGGCTTACATGCAACAGCATCTCATTTACAAACAGACTCATTGCTGACAATTTATTAGAAATCACTTCCGTCGGATGAAAATGCCCCGCATCTAGGCAAACAAGAACATCATTTTTCACGCCATAACCCATGTAGAATTCATGCGAACCAACCACATAGCTTTCTGACCCTATACCAAAGACCTTAGATTCTACAGCATCCAAGTGGTATTGCTTGTCGATTTTTTCTGTCAGAATCTCATCTAAAGCTTCTTTCAAACGTCGCCTAGGTCCTAGTCTATCTGCCGGAATGTCTTTGAAACCATCAGGTATCCATATGTTCATTACAGATGGTGTTCCTAATACTTTACCAAAATATTCACTGATTTTCCTGGAGCGCTTCACATGTTCAATCCAAAATTTACGAACGGCCTCATCCGGATGGCTTAATGTTAGGCCATCATCTGCTTTAGGATGAGAGAATAAGGAGGGGTTGAAGTCCAATCCCAGATCATGCTCTTTTGCCCAGTTCACCCAGTTTTTAAAATGCTTTGGTTCGATTTGATCACGATCTATCTTTTCATTTTTCGTCTCTAGATAGAGTGCATGCAGATTTACTCGTTTTTTGCCTGGAATCAATGAAAAGGCTTTTTCCATATCTTTCCGTAACTCTTGGGGTGTTCTTGCTTTACCTGGATAATTTCCTGTGGCTTGAATACCGCCGGATAATGCACCATCCGGATTTTCAAAACCGCTTACATCATCACCTTGCCAACAATGAACTGATACAGGTATTGTTGCCAGTTTTTTTATGGCCGCGTCCGTATCGACCCCTAATTCTTTGTACATTTCTTTTGCAACCTTATAGCTTTCTTCAATTCTATTTTTATTTTGCATGACCTAACCTCCTGAATTTATCCCATTGTGCATTGATTTCAACCAATTTTGTGGGTTCAAACTTTTTAATGTCAAATGATGTCATCACCAATTGTCTAGCAACTCTTAGAGAATCAAGTGTCCCGTTTGAAATAAACTGCATCAAAAGATTCCCGATAGCTGTCGCTTCATCCGGTCCTGCATACACATCACATTCAGTAAAGTCTGCACACAGTTGATTCAAGAATAAGTTTTTGGATCCGCCACCAATAATATGAATACGTTTAATCGGCACATCATACACCGCTCTTAATTGCATGAGCACTTCCTTGTATTGAAATGCCAGACTTTCAAAAATACATCGGGAAATCTGTCCTGGCGTCGTCGGAACCGTCTGATCTGTTTCCACGCAAAACTTCTGAATCTCTTCAATCATATTCTTAGGATTCAAAAAACGTTCATGGTTTGGATAAATCAAACAAGCAAAGGCTTCAGATGCTTCCGCTTGTTCTACCAATTCTGCAAAGCTATGCTTATACTCATACATACGCTGTACTTCTTGTATAAGCCATAAGCCCATGATGTTTTTGAGTACACGGTAAGTATTGCAGACGCCGCCCTCATTTGCGAAATTGTATTGACCTGCCAGTTCACTGGCAATCGGCACAAGACTTTCAACGCCCATTAAGCTCCAGGTTCCCGAACTAATATAGGCAAACTCTTTATCTACTGCCGGAACTGCCGCAACCGCCGATCCTGTATCATGGGTCGCTGGTACAACAACATCCATTGAAGCAAATCCAATTTTCTGTAATATTTCAGGTTTTACTTGGCCAATTTTTGTGCCTGGGGCGGTCGGTTCCCTAAAAATATTTTTGTTAAAACCTGTTATCCGAATTAATTCTGCATCCCATGTATTGGAATGTACATTCAACATCTGTGTTGTTGTCGCATTTGTGTATTCCACAGCTATCTTACCCGATAACTTGTAGTGTAGGTAATCCGGAACCATCATATATATTTTGGCATTTCCCACATCTTCTGGGTGCATTTTGTAATGTTCTTTAAGTTGATAAAGAGTATTAAATTGAAGAAACTGAACACCTGTCTTTTTATATATTTGATTTCGATCTATCTCTACGAATACTTCTTCCATGGTAAAATCTGTTCGATGATCACGATAGGCGTATACTTTTTGAATTAATTCACCTTGACCATCTAGAAGTGCATAGTCAACCCCCCAAGTGTCTACACCAATTGATGTTACGTCTGTAAATACCTCATATACTTTTTTTAGTCCTATTTCAATCTCTTGAAAAAGTTTTTCAAGATCCCAATACTCATGTTCTTCTTCTGATGTCATACCATTTTTAAATCGATGCAATTCTATAATATTTAGCTTTCCAGCTTCTATTGTTCCTGCAATCAGCCGTCCGCTGGACGCTCCGATATCAACAGCAATACATGTTGTTGCCATTTTCTTATCCTCCAATTTATATGAGTAGGGCCAAGAATTTCTGGCTATTTAAGATAAAATACTTCTCGCATTGGCGTGATTGGTTCTGCTTCACCAAAATCAAAACTACCTTTAACCATTTTTGAAGTTATGGCGTTCCATCTTTGGCAGGCTTCGCTTTGATCAATATAAGCAAAGGCTTTTTCAATATCATCGCATTCAAAAACATAGAACAAATGATTGCCATTTTGAAAAATAGAATAGTTTCTTATACCGGCTTTTGTGTGTTCTTCTAAAATCTCTTGCCATGGTTCTAAATGCATCTTTATATACTCTTCTAATAAAGCTTCTTTAACTTCCCATGTCCATGCAAACTTGTTACTTTTTTCCATCTTATTTACCACCTCTTTTTATGTTCACCTTTATTTTGCTACAATCACCCGTACATCTTGATTGTCAAAATAGGATTTCCATGACTTATCTAGTGAAACTTCTGTGACGACTGTATCTATTGCACCAGTTTCTATGATTCGAATCAGAGCTGACTGGTCAAACTTTGATGCATCAATCACCAGTATAACTTCTTTAGAGTTGGCAATCATATGGCTTTTTAATTCAGCAAGAGACTCCCTAGAATCCATAAGTCCCCTTTCCTTAGATATACCCTTAACTGAAAAGAAGATTTTATCCGCATAATAATGATCGATAAATCTTGCTGTCATTGGGCCTTCAAAGGAAAATGTTTGATCATTTAGATTACCACCAATGCCAATAAGATTAATGTGACTGTATTGACTTAACTGATGAATCGCGTTCAATGAATTCGTAATAACCGTGATGTGTATGTTTGGACCCACTTGCTTAATCACTTCAAGTGCTGAAGTACTGGCATCTATGAATATTGTCTCTCCTTCTTCTACAAGTTGTGAGGCGTATTTTGCGATCAAACGTTTTTGATCCATATTTACCTTTTCTCGGTCCGAGTAGGGCAAATCATCAGAAACAAGATTGTCAAGGACTGCGCCTCCATAGGTGCGTTTTAGAACACCTTCATTTTCCAGCTTTTCCAAATCACGTCGTACTGTTTCTTCTGTAACCTCAAACTGCTCACTTAATTGATTAACACGCACAGCCTTTTCTTTTTTTATCATTTGAGCTATTTCTTTTCTTCGTTCTATCGGTAACATATCGTTCTCCCATCTTATTACAAATCTGTTTTTTTCTTCTTTTATCTTTTTTATTATACAGTTTTCTTCTATCTCTTGCAATAAGTTAGGAAAAGTGAAAAGCAGGTATGCATTGATTTATGGGTTATATGGTCATTGAAGCGCCCACTTCTATACAAACCTGCTTTAACACTATTTTGTGATAACCATTATCTTGTAGTTATGAGCTTCTTACTATAGAATTTCGCCCCACTCTTTCATGTTGCCTTGGAAGAATACGAATGGATTGCCAACAACGATGACCGAACCGTCACTATCAGGATCTTCAATCGCTGTATATGTTTTTCCTTGATATCCAAAAGATGAGCCAATATTGCCATCATAAGTTCCATCCACCACTGCTACTGCAGCTGCACCCGATACCGCACCTAGATCAATAACATTCCATAACATCATAAATGGACACACGGCTTCGAACTCATCAAGATGACTTGTCGGCATAAAGTTAACCATCTCACTTGGTAATCCAAGACCCGTTAGTTTAATACTGGAACCGCCATCTTGAAGTTGTTGTCCAGCTGCAAACATACCAACTGTTGTAGGTGATACAATCACATCCACTTTACCTTCAGAGATAAACGCATTGGCTTGAGTAACACTGTCTTGAGGGTCATCATTACCATACTTAATATCTAGCATAGAATCAGCTGAGCTTGTATTGGCATCTGCAATGTTTCCAGGATACGCTGCGTCTAAACGCGCTAATTCTTTTTCCATCGATGCGATCCATAGATTCTGTACCGGAGAAGTTGTTGTAGCAGATAACACACCGATAACAACAGGATCGCTTGTGAATGTATTTGCCGCTAAAATCTCTTCTGCTTTAGCCTTCATATCCATATTTTCTACATATGATTCTTCTGCTAATATCATAAGTGCAGCATAAACCAAATGCGTACCAACGCCATCGATTGTAGTTGGGATTGTGTGGCTTGCACGGATGCTTGGGTCAATCGCCGAATCCGCACTTAAAAGCTTGACGCCATTGTTTTCAGCTAATCTTGAAATGGCATTAAATGCATTTGCATCATTCGCTGAGATTGTAATACTGGATACACCTTTAGCGATTAATTCTTCAACCAATGCGACCTGTGCTGCGCCTGTTGTTTCTGCAGGTGATTGATACTCCGCGATGTTTCCTGTAGATTCTACTGCTTCTTTGAAACCTTGATACATTAAGTCCCCAAATAAGTTACCGGTACTTTTAAACATAAATACATGTGTCTCAGGTTCGTCAGCGTTCGTAGTACCCGCTTCAGATGTTTCAGTTGTTGTTGTGCCCGTGCTGCTGCTAGCTGGTGCATCCTCGGTCTTTCCTCCGCCGCATCCTGCAAGTGCTACTACCATGGCTACCATTAATGTGATTGCTAATAATTTTTTCATTTCTTTCCCTCCGCTTGATTAGATTTGTTTGAATTTTATTTTTTCAGCCAGCAGAGCAACAACGAGTAGTATACCTACTGCCATAACCCTTGCTGCCGGTTGAACACCGTTATATCCCATGAGTTTATCAAGGAACGATATGATGAAGACACCAATAATAGGACCTAATATTTTACCTTTTCCACCACTGGTTGACACACCACCAAGAACACAAATTGCAATGACTCTTAATTCATAACCTTCACCGACATTGGCTACAACACTTGGTGATCGACCTAAATAGACAATTGCTGATACAGCGGCCATCAGACCCATGAGTGTAAATGTAATCAATTTGGTTTTATTGACATTAATTCCAGAAAAATACGCGCCTTCTTTATTCTTACCTATAGCATAAAGCTTTCGACCATAGGATGTCTTATGGAGTATCAAACCGAAAATCAAGGCCAATATTGCAAATAGCCATAAAGAAATCGGTAATCCCATAAAATTGGAATATCCCAACTCCCCAAACCAATTAGGGAATAACGTAAGTGATCGCACATCAAGTATAATCTTAACAATACCTCTATAAAAAAGCATACCGGCTATGGTCACAATAACGGCTGATATTTCTTTAAATCTTGTAATAATGAAGCCATTTAAAAACCCGGCTCCGGCGCCTGTTAACAGACATGCAGTTATGGATAAGGCTGTGTTTCCAGTTGCTTCATATACCAATCCAAGAGTCATCGCCGACAAGGCTAAAATCGATCCTACTGAAACATCAATGTCGCCTAACAGCAAAATGAAGATCATCGGGAAAACCATAAAAGACAGATCCATCCCGGCTTGAATGATACTCATGTAACTACGCGTGAACATATCGCCGTTTAGTACATACAGTAAAATATTAAATATAATAAAAATGTAGATTAGAATCATTTCCCATTGCATCAAAAACTTTAACACTTCATTTTTTCCATTGGATTTTTCAACGGTAAACCGATGCTTTTTACTCATTGTCTCTGTTGTCATAATCATACCCCTTTATATATTTCTTTCACGTAAAGCACGTTGCTTTGACGATCGTGATGTATAGATATTTAAGATAACGGCTCCAATAATAATGACACCTTTAATTGCGTCTGTCCAAATACTCAACCCGGATAACATACTTAAAAAGGAACTGATAATGGCAAACAAGATTGTTGCAATAATAATACCAGAAATCTTCCCTGTACCTCCGCTAATGCTAACTCCACCAAGAATGCAGATTGCTATAACGTCTAATTCCATGCCCATTGCCATTGTACTTTGGGCTATAGCGTAGTTTGATGTGTACAAGAATCCGGAAAAACCTGCAATGGCGCCCATAATAGCATAGACAGCTATAATGACCATATCACTTTTTATACCGGAGACCGCCGCCGAATTCGGGCTAGATCCAATAGCAAAAATTCTGCGTCCGAACTTGAGATGTGTGAGTATCACGTAGAATATAAAAAACATAATCATTCCTGTAATAATCAGATTGTTCACACCAAACAAATTACCTACAGCAAATGATTTATAGGAACTTGTAAAATTTGCCGGTACAATCCAACGTGATTTACTAACAACAAAAGCCAAACCACGAACAATGTATAACGTACTTAATGTTGCAATAATCGGTAGTAGTTTTAGCTTACTCACCAAAAGCCCATTATAGATTCCAATGACCGTACCTATTAAGATTGCCAGTAAAACAAGAGCATATATGGGAACTTCTGGATTGTCTGCATTAATCATCGAGATAACCATTCCGCTAAATACCATTGTTGCTGCGATGGATAGATCGATGCCACGTGTCACCAACACCATAAGCATACCAATCGACAATATTCCCGCAATTGCATTGTTTCTCAGCATGTCGTTTAACGATTTGGCTGTTAATAGTTGGGGCGTTAGCTGGGAGGCTAGTATTAGCAAGACGACACACGCCATCATCAGACCAAATGATCTGTTTTTCACGATGCTTTTTAACATATCTTTAATTGTAAGATGTGAGTTTGATGTTGATTTAATTGATTCTATTTGATTACTCATAATTCATCTCCTATTATATTTTTACTGGTTATAGTCTGGAAGGGCTGCTGCCAAAATCTGTTCTTGCTCCAAATCAATATTGTCAAATATACTTGACACTCTTCCTTCTCGCATAACAATAACACGATCAGCCATACCCAGCACTTCCGGCATTTCAGAAGAAACCATTACAATTGCATAGCCCTTTGCTGCAAGTTCGTTCATAACCTCATAGATTGCATATTTAGCTCCAACATCAACACCTTTTGTAGGTTCATCAAGAATCAATACCTTAATATCATTGATTAGTAGTTTGCCAAAAACGACTTTTTGCTGGTTACCACCAGACAAGGTTGATGGATTATCGTATAAGCTACCTGCTTTAAGCTCCATTCGTCCTGCAATTTCTACGACCTTCTTTTCCTCTTCCTTATTGTTCATCCACCCAAACTTGGAAAAACTGTCCAGATTCACCAATGTTGTATTCTTTATAATATCCATATCAAGAATTAAGCCGTGTAACTGCCTGTCTTCCGGTAAGTAGCCGATTTTATTTTTAAAGGCTTCATTTGGATTGCAATTTTTTACCCGCATATTATCTACAAAGATTTCTCCCGAATCCAGATTATTTACGCCAATAATGCTTTGACATACTTCTGTTCTTCCTGCACCGACGAGACCTGTCAAAGCGACAATTTCTCCACTACGAACATCAAAACTAACATCTCTGAAATATCCCATCAGTGATAAATTCGCTACTCGAAATACCTCTTCCCCAATCTCAGCGTACTTTGTCGGGTACATCTGAGTTAATTCTCTTCCCACCATGGCTTGAATCAAATGGGGTTGTGAGATTTTATCAATGTCCCAACATCCAATATATTCCGCATCACGAAAAACCGTTACTCGTTCTGCAAGTCGAAAGACATCTTCAAATTTATGGGAGATTAAAACGATGGAAACACCGTTATTTTTCAGCTTTTTTACTATACGATATAACTCTTCACATTCAATTTTCGTAAGTGACGCTGTCGGCTCATCCATAATTAAAATACGTGCATTGGCTGATAGAGCTTTTGCTATTTCCACAAGCTGTTGTTGTGCAACACTCAGATCACTCATTGTTGTCTTCGCATCAATATCGCCACCGATTTCATCCAACAGTTTTTGTGCCTCAGCGTTCATGGTTTTCCAATCATACATGTTGAACTTATTCATGATTTCTCGACCCATAAATATATTTTCAGTGATACTAAGATGTGGGAAAGCTGTTACATGTTGATAAATCGCAGCTATTCCTAACTCATTACCCATTTTGGGGTTCTCAACGACAATTTTTTTACCATCTAGGTAAATCTCACCTTCGTTGGGTTGATGTACGCCTGTAATCACTTTTATGGTTGTCGATTTGCCCGCACCGTTTTCTCCCATCAAGGCATGGATCTCGCCTTTTCTGAGTTCAAAATTTACACCGCGAAGTGCTTTAACGCCACCAAAATTCTTGGAAATATTTTTTAATTCTAAAATCGCCATATCATTTTCCCAACTCCTACATATTTTTTGTTCGAATTAGTTGTACTATTTAGTTCTTTTATGATTGTTTTGCTTTGTATGTTTATATATTACAATCATTTTGAATGATTGTCAATATTTTTATGTATTATTGTGTTCGGTTATGTTCTTTTTTGTTTCGATAGATTGTTTTTCAACAAAAAAAACACCTCACCGAGGTGTTTTCTGAACAATCTATTTACCAGTCTTGTAAGATTTTAACCAGATTATGAACCGATAAATCTTTTCTACTTATTTCTTGTTTAATCCTTCCACCTTCAATAACGAGAACCCGATCACACAATCCAGCTATTTCTTCAAGATCATTACTAATCAAGATAATCCCCGCACCGGAAGCTGCAAGATCTGCAAAAATATTGTAAATATCTACCTTTGATGAATAATCGACATTTGCCGTCGGCTTATTAAAGATAAATATTTTTGACTTACTAAAAAACCACTTCGCTAAAAGAATCTTCTGTTTATTGCCTGCGCTCATATCTTCCATCAAGTAGTCCACTTGGGTATTAGATATGTTCAACAGTTCAAGGTAGTATTTTGATATAAGGTACTCAGCACTTTTACTTAACCTGCGAACTCTGGGCACATTGGCCGAAACGATATTCTCCATGACTGAATCCTCTAAAAACATCCCTTCATTTGAGCTCTCTAGATAACACAACCCCGCTTCTACAGCGTGGGTCGTTGTACGTATCCTCTTTTCTGAGCCTTCCACCTTAATATGTCCATCATAAGGCAATGCTCCAAATAAAGCTTTGCCTATCGTTGATTTATTCGCACCACGGAGCCCAATAATCCCCAGTATCTCACCTTTTCTCAGTTCAAAATCAACATCATGAATGTGTTCCGTTGTCAAACTCTGTACCGTTAGAATTGGTTCTCTAATCGGAATCCTACGTTTTGGATATTTATGAATATCTTTTTCTGAAAACTCTAACAACCCGCCCAAAATCGCTTCCTCAGCCTCCAAAATCGTAACTATTTTTCCATTTCGCATTGTAATGACTTGATTGACAACTTGAAACAGTTCATCCAAGCGATGAGATGAATAAATGGTCATGCGGTCTCCACTCATGAAATCCTTCACTAAATTATTTAAAAACTGAACTTGTTGCAAATCTAACAAAGTTAAGGGTTCATCAATAATCAGTACATCCGGTTCTTTTGATAAGGCAATCACGACCTCTAGAAGTTTTTGTGTTGATCTTTTAAACTCACTTACTTTTGCTTCCGGATCAATATCTAGATTAAAAGCATTGAGAATTTCTTTGCTTTTCAACTTTACATATTTCCAATCATACATTTTTATCCCAAAGAAGGACCGTTGAGGTTCTCTGTTTAAAAACATATTTTCATAGACCGTCATGTCTTGAAAAAGGCCATTTTCGTGGCAGACCATTTCAATGTTTAGACCATGTTGAATAACCCCTGCATCCGGCAAGATTTTCTCACTGATGATTTTCAATAGCGTTGTTTTCCCCACGCCATTGGTACCGATAATCCCATAAATATTCCCTAAGGCTAAAAAAGCATGCTCTATGTCTAAAACTGTATTATAGTGATATGCTTTTTTAACATTTTCTATTAAAATACCTTTTTCGCCCATAGACTTCTCCCATGATTAGTTTAACATCGATGTATGCACTTTTATATTATTTTCAAAATAGTAGGCCTTGAATTCATCCGGCATTTCTTTATCTGAAACAATGGTCATGATGGAGGATAATGGTGCCATTTTCGTTAAACCTCGCTTATCATAACGTTCGCTTGGAACTACAAGGATAACATCTCTCGATACTTTTTCCAATTTTTTATATAACCGCACCTCATTTTTTTCATTGACCGTATAACCATATTGTAAATCTACACCATCGGCTGTTATGAAAGCTTTCTCAATAAGCAGTTCGTCCAATTGATCAAACTCACTTACGTTACCACTGATCATATCAATCTCTCCACCAATCATAACCAGTTTATGATTGGTTTCTTTATACACAAACATACCGATCTCGATATTGTTCGTAACAACAATCATCTCTTTACTATCAACTAGACATTTCACCAGTTCTACACCCATGGTGCTTCCACCAATAAAAACTGTATCGCCTTTTTCAATAAGTTTTGCAGCCACGCCAGTTATTTTGTTGAAATACTGATTGACTTCATCCTCAATTTCACTTGTGTATTGTGGTTTGGAACTGATAGCGTCTTTATCTTTTTCAATAAGAATTGCTCCTCCATAGGTTTTCTCAACAAGCCCTTCTTTCTCGAGCTTATCCAGATCTCTTCGGATTGTCACTTCTGAAACGTTGAGTTCCTTGCTTAAATATGTTACTTCAACCGATTTTTTTTCTTTTACAAGCACCCTTATGGCCTGTAGCCGTTCTATACCAAACATCTCATCACCTATATCTCTTTTTCTATTTTACGTTTGTTCCGTTGTTCTGAATCATACTGAATGAAAATGTTCACTAAAAGGATGACACCCATAATCGCACTCATTAGATGTGAATCCACATAAGCTAAGTTCAGAATTCTTAACATCACACTTATAATAATGACAGCTATCAACATACCTCTCATCGTTCCTTTTCCTCCATTAATGTCAACGCCACCCAAACTAACAATAACCAGCCCATTAAGTAGGTATGCTTCACCATAGTCAACGCGAATCGAATTATAACGCGCAGCCATGACCATAGCTGTAACGCCCGCAATAACACCTGCAAGAATATATGCAAGAAAGATAACCTTCTTCACATTGATACCGGAGTATATGGCTGCCTCTTTGTTCTTTCCAATTCGATACAGTTGCTTACCAAAATCACTTGTATTAAGAATCCAACCCGCAATAATTGCAATAATTATAAATACAAACAATGGGAAAGGTATCCCTGCTATTTTACCATTTCCAATATAGGTGAAAACGGGATGAAAGGATCTAATCGCCCCTCCTTGGGTTATATTTAAAGCCACGCCTTTAAAAAGCATCATGGTGCCAAGGGTTGTTACAATGGGAGACACTTCCAAAAAACTAACAACAGCGCCATTAATTGCGCCTGCCAGAGCGCCTACAAGCAGCATCACGAGGATGCCTATCACGACTGAAAAAGAACCTAATCCATCAAAATAGTGCATGGTTAATGCCCCAATAATACCAGCAAGCGTTGTCATAGATATTATGGACAGATTCATGCCTGCAACAATCAATGTGATCATCAAAGCAACTGAAATAAGTCCATATTCGGGTAATTGGTTTGCCATAATCAGCAAGGTCTTCACGGATAAAAATTCGCCACCAAAAAAGACTGTCCCTAAAATTATGATACCAATTAGAATTCCAAATAATTTCTTCTCATATATGCTAAGCATTATGTTTCACCTACTTTGATATTTCTTTTTTTATACCGTTCTTTATAGATACCATATGAGATGACAAGAATGATAATGCCTCCAATCATCATGTCATGCCAAAATACCGGTATTCTCGCAAAAACCAAACCGCTTCTGAGTATCGTGATAAAAAAGCTTGCGATCAAAGTGCCAAACACAGTACCATATCCACCTAATATATGTAGACCACCTAGTATAACGATAATAATTAATTCAAATTCAATATTTAGATATGCATCGACACTATTTTGGTTAAATGTTATCACATGAAGTGCCGCACCAACACCCGCACTTAACCCGCAATATCCATGAGCTTTAATTGTTGAAACAGACTCATGATACCCTTTTTGTATGGCTAATTTTCTTTCACCACCAAATGCGTAAACACTACGTCCGAAATTTGTATGTTTTAAAATATAATATGTAAGGAGTGCCATTATTAATACACTCATATTTTCAATCGTGCCATTATAGTCTTGAACATTATATTCTCCCGCCATAAATAGGCGTCCTGTAAAAGAATTATAAATGTATTTTGATATGCCATAAAAGATATACATAGTTGCTAGCGTTACGACCACCGAAGAAACTCTAAACTTCGAGATTAATACCCCATTTAGCATTCCAACCACCACACCAAGGATAGCACCTATGAAAATCACTAAAGGTATTGGCAATAGAAACCAACTGGCCAAAGCGGATAATAAAACGCTGATAAATGCAATCATACCTCCAACTGACAAGTCAAAATGTCCTTTGATCATTAACGGAAGTACGCCTAATGCACATATGAAGTATACACTGTTAACCCCAATAAGTTCAAGTAAATATCTTGGATTAGCAAAGTTCAAATTTGCTATAGATATGGATACCCATAGAATAATGGTCATTAAAAATATATAGCTTTCGCGGTTTTTAAAATATTTTCTTACATTCATGCAAACCACCATTTCTGCCTAGAAGTCAAAATCATCTACATTGATAGCGTTAAAATCTAAAGGCTCTCCCATTATTATCGTCTTTTCAGATTCAATATACTTTATGGGTCCAACATCTCCATACATAGAACCATCAACAATCTTCTTATCTCGTAGTAGAGTATGCACAACTTCTATTGTCAATCGGCCAAGGTCATGTGGGTTCCATAGTGTCGTCAAATGCACTGACCCTTCTTTCAAGTAATCGTTCATGTCATTGGGCAAGGCTAAAGCATAGAGTTTAATTGCATCTTTCTTACCCAAAACCTTAACAGCTTGAGCCGCTCCCGGTCCTGCTTCCGTTGACATAGCAACGATACCGTCCAGTTCCGGATAAGCCTGTATTAAATTTCGTGTATGTGCATATGCTTTTTGCTGATCTTCATCTGTGGGTATAACCGTTAACAGCTTAAGATTCGGGTATTTTTTTGCTTGATACGTCTTCATCCACTGAATCCAAGTATTTTGATTGTCTGCTGTCAATGAAGCTGTCAAAATAGCGTAATTGCCTTCATCACCAATGAGTTTGACTAAGTTGTCAATAATATGTTTCCCTAATTGCTCTGCTGAAACTTGATTCACAAAAATATCTCTGCTTTCTTCAACAGAGTCTGCATCGAAAGTAACAACAATGACACCTCTATGCCTAGCCTCATCTAAAATCACTTTTACAGCATCCGGATCAACCGGTGCTATGGCAATGACATCAACACCATCATAGATCATATCTTGGATGATATTCACCTGAGATGCTGCATCTGCCGAAGAAGGCCCTCTATAAATCAATTCCATGCCATATTTGTCTGCTATCTCCCTCGCACCCTCTGCACATTGGTCAAAATATGAAATCCCACTAATTTTCGGTATCATCCCAATACGAATGGTATCTTGAGTCCCTTTGTTGTTCAGTATTTTTTCTTGACAACCTGTAATCACAAACAAAAGCAAAAGAATATAAACTACGAAAGATATTAGTTGTTTTTTTCTCTTAATCATCTTCACCACCCTGTTTTAAAGCCTTTCTCTTTTCTTAATCGTTCACAATCGATAATAAATGAAAACTAATCTTCTATATTGTACTTTATTTTTTTTTAATACACAAGCATTCTTATAATTCTTGAGTACTTATCACTTTTTCTGACTAAAACTCTCGTGTTTTTTTGAGTAAAAGTATTCTTAGACTGGTCATGTAGAAGAATACCGTGTATCATATAAATATGCATCCCACTTGTCTAATTGGGTAAATGTAATTGTTGGTTTAAGGAGAACGATTAATTATGAATGATGTGACCAGCACTATGATTTTTATATACTTTATTTATGGACTGGTTTTCTTTACTTTAGGTATTAGTTCATTTATGCACATCAATAGAAAACATAAAGCATTTCCACTAGTTAGTTCTATTCAGTATTTAGGTCTGTTTGGTTTATTTCACGGTATTGTTGAATGGTTGATTATGTTTTCATTTACAACTCTGTTCAGCAATCATTTTGTGTTTTTTAGGGAATTAATTTGGATACTCAATGCTTTATCCTTTATCTTTCTATTATTTTTTGGGTTAAAACTCATGAACCATTATATTTTCAAAAAAAATTTAAGAGTATTATTCTTCTATACATCGGTTATCAGCATATGTATCTATATCTCTACTTTTTTTATTGGGGATCGGAATATGATGATTCGATACTTCATCGGCTTTCCAAGTGCTTTGATAACCGCAGTGGCTATAGTTTTAACTAGCCGCGATCATTATTATAGCAAAATGAAATGGATGCGTTATCCACTCAACATCATGGCCGGTGCTTTTTTCCTATATGGATTGACTCAACTTATGGATCAATCATTTTTTCTAGATCTTTTTGGAATACGATTGGAAGTCTCAAGAACGATACTTGCACTCATAATAACATTGCTCTTTGTCAATGTTATTCGTCTCTTTAAATTAGAGAATGATAAACGTTTGAATCATCTTATAGCAAGACAAAATGTCGCTAAAGAACGAAAACGGTTGGCAAGAGAAATGCATGATGTCATCTTACAAGATCTCTTTTCTGTTGGAATACAGATAGAAAACTTGCAAGATAATTATTCATCTGATATGGAGTTAAATCAAAAACTACACGCTTCAAAAATTCAATTATGCAAAGTCATGGAACGTATACGCGACTTCCTAAATACATCTTCTTTTGAGAAAAACGATGTGGATGATCTCTATGTTCGTCTTCAAACTATGTTAATGAATTTTAAGACACCTGATAGCATGACAATAAATCTAAGCCAAGATAATGATCAGATAAATTATGGCTTCATTAGCACAAATAAGCTTAATCAGTTGTATTATGCGGTTAGAGAGTCCGTAACTAATGCCAATAAACATTCTCAAGGTACTCATATCCAAATCGGTATTAACTCAACCATCAACGGACTAAATCTGACCATCGTCGATGATGGCAAAGGATTCGACACCTCGAAGCCAAATGCACTTCAAGGGATGGGACTTAAGTCTATGTTGGAAAGAATTAATATGATTTCAGGAGAAATAACTATCAAAAGTGATGTAAATGGAACACGAATATCGATTACAGTTCCATGGGAGGTATAGTTGGAAAATAAAGTTGACATCATGATTGTAGATGACCATGCAGTAGTAAGATTGGGACTCGCATCCCTGTTGGAAAAGAATGATACTTATAATGTGTGTTGCCATGCAGAAACAAGCGCTGAAACTTTTAAAAAAATAGCAACTTCTGCTCCCGACTTAATTCTTTTGGACTACAAGTTGTCGGATGGAGACGGCGTCACCATGTGCTATCAAATTAAAAAAAAATACCCTGCTATCAAAATCATTATCGTTTCGGCGTTTTGTGATGATTACATAATAAAAGAAGCTTTGCAGGCCGGAGCGGATGGCTATTTAATGAAGACAATAGACCGAAAGATGATCCTATCATCTATCGAACGCGTCCTGTCCGGCGAAAAAAGTTTTGACCCTTCTTTGATTCATAATTTGCTCAACCCCTCACCGGATAAGGCGCAGCACTTGGAACTAACCCTACAAGAAATTGAAATAATAAGCCGGATTGCACAGGGTCTTACCAACAAAGACATTGGTAAGGAATTGTTTATCGCCGAAAAAACTGTTAGGAATTATATCAGCCGCATCTTCGAAAAAATCGGCGTTAATAATCGTACTGAAGCTGCATTATACTGGATAGATCGCAATAAATAAGGGACAAATGTCCCTAATATAAAAAGGACATTTGACAATTGTTCTTAACTTTCAAATGCTGTATGATAAATTTATCACAAAGAATTGTGACAAAAAAATTTGGAGGTAATTATGAAAAAAATATTATCCATATTCTTGCTTGTAGTGCTAGTTCTCACTTCAGTAGGGTGCAGTTCAACAGATTATTCTGGTGAATATATCGGTTATTCATGGAAAGGTGAATCTAAAGGTATTTCTTTAGAAGAAGCAACTGAGAAAATCGAAACAAAGATGACTTTAGATAAAAAAGGCATCATCACTGACTTTGAAATGGATTTTCTAGTGTTAAAAGACGACCAATGGATTAAGAGAAATGATCCAGCAGCAACAGTTACATTTGATACAAGTATTAATCCAACACCTGCTATCATAGGTTCTGATTCCGTCGAAAGCGGGAATTCTATGTTTGAAATTAAGACAAATGACAAAATGTCTTTGTTTATTGTAGGTGTCGACACTAATGGTACCGTTGCTTACGGCATTGTGGATCCTATTACGCGCTATTTATTTGAAGCAAAATTCGAGCCCGATTATGATTATTCTACAAAAATAGGACAATTGACCATTGACAACGGATTGGTTCCCACTGTAAGGACATCAGGTTCTGGATTGATTAAGCTTAAGGCTTTTGAAGAACTTGAGGGACTGTCCTTACTAGATTTCAGTATTTACTCCCATGTCATCAACTTGCGTGGCGTTTATAAAGATATCACCAATGATACAACCATTGAAGAATTATTGACGCTTTCAGGCGTTACTTTTGAAAACGGTAAACCACAACCACTTGGAGGGACCCATGGATTCCATTCAATCGGTGGGTGGAATGGTAATTACAAGAATATTGCTAAAACGATGATTGGCAAAAACGCCTCCGAGTTAACAGGACTTACCGACTTTGAAGGAAAGAACTACGAAGGTGACGAATACAAGTTAGGTATTGATGAAAACAATTTCTTTGGTATCTATGAAGACTCGGTAACCGGCGCTACTAAGACAATTCAAAAGTCATATGAAACTGTTGCTGGTGCTACTATTCGAATTTCAAGAGAAAACACTTCTTTCCAAAGAGCACTCGTTGAAGCGGGTATCATAACCGAAGAAGATGTTATCAAAGGGAGATTCTAGCATTTAGTTTTTTTAGAATTAGCATAAATATGGGGCTACTGGCGGTTTGCCAGTAGCCCTTTTTGAGCGAAAAGCCCATCTTACCCTACTATTGGCTTCTGCTATCTCTAAAAACCATTCAATTTATAAAAATTTAATTCTTATCACTTCTTAAGTCAGTCGTAATATTTTATATACTATAGATTTTATTTTTTGGGCACATAAGGCTAATCTAAGCTTTCTTTCATAGTATGGTTCTTCTTGAGTTGCATATTCCAATAGAAGTTTTTAATGTCTCCGCCTATACAGCATTGAGTCGACTAAGTAGATGTGCAAGGTAAGGGCGCAAATAAGTCGATTGATAACTTTCCATATAACTTTTCCTTGGTTTGGTGTTGCAATGTTTGCCAAAGCAAGTCTGGCTGAGATTCTCTATGTTCTAGTATTTTTCTGATGACTCTGCCATCCTTAGTTATCCATATTACGACAGTTATTCTTAAATGGTGTGCTCTTCTATAACAGTAGTCCTCAATGATTTGAGTATGAGAGGATCTATAAAGGTTTTTACATAGCCTGTTAAGAACCCACTGTTTTTAGGAAATAGAAATACAACTTTGTCAGAAGCCCTGATTTTCTCATAGATCAAGATCATATCATCATTTTATACACTCAGATTCCAGGTGTCTTGACCCAGCAAGTTCCATCATCTTATCCAATCATGGATATGTACATCTACCACTGATCGAATTTCTAACTTATCCTGCTTATTTGTTTCTTGAGTACCTGTATGACGTGGTTCGTCTTGCTATCATTGGGTTGTCTTCCCTCTGTAAAAAAGTTAAGTATTGTTATAACCACTTTATTACTTTTTCCCAGGTTCCTTTAGATTCACTTTATCACATGTTCTAGGCCACAAGTGCTTATTATTTTCTCTTACTCATTTCATAAAAATACGGTCGTTCTGTTTCTGAGTATACCCTTATGAAAGCTTTTCTCTAAATATTATAGGAAAATCAACGCGACAATAACGGCAACTTGTTTCAGATACTATATATCCGTTCCTATTGGTTTATCACTCTAACCATAATACTTTCCTTCTCTTATTCCTTATTGGGTTCCAAATGAAATGTAATAATACTTCTTCTACCGAAATAATACCTTAATTTTCGTTCTAAAGCATCGGAAATAACATGTGCATTATATAATGAGATGGATCTATCAAACTTCAGATGTGCTTCAATAGCAACTCTATCCCCTATCCGTCTCGTACGCATTCGATGATATTTCTGTACTTCTACTGATTCTTCTAGTAAGTTGATTATATATTGAATCTCATCTTCATTAAGAGATGCTTCTAATAATTCATTGACTGCCGGTGCCATAATCTTAAAGGCAACTATAATTATAAAAATGCTTACTGATATGGCTGCTATAGGATCAAGTATTGTCCATTTTTCCCCCAAGAAAAAAGCACAGCTTATGCCAAAAAGTGTTCCCATAGAAGAAAATGCATCTGATCGATGGTGCCATCCGTTTGCAATCACCGCCGGCGACTTAATTTTTTCTCCTACTTTTTTTGTATAGCGATATAACACTTCTTTTGTTAGAACTGAGACTAAAGCTGCTAAAACAGCAATCACACCCGGTCTGGCTATGGTTTCATTTTTTATAAATACGCCATAAATATTCATAACACCTTTTTGAAAAATACCAAATCCCGCAAGAAATAATGCCAAACCAATAATAAGCGTTGCAAAGGTTTCATATTTTCCATGTCCGTAACTATGCCCTTCATCTTCAGGTTTTTCAGTAAATCCGAACCCAACTAATACAACAATATCAGTAAAAAAATCAGATAGTGAATGGATGCCATCTGCAATCATAGCAGAACTATGCCCTAGTAAACCTGCAGCTATTTTTGTGATTGTTAATATCGTATTAACTAAAAAACCAACCCATGTCACCTTTTTTGCTTCCCTACTACGTGTGTCATCCGTTATATCTTGATTAGCCATATTGCCCTCCTTAAAATAAAAAAGCACATACACAGAACATTACTGTCCCACAGATGTGCTTATACCATAATCTGCTGTCACCACTGGTAACCCGGCCCATGACCTATTGTAGGTTCATCGCCTGCTCATTTTATCCTTATACTTTGATGCACTCATAACTATATATTCTATGTAAAAGTTCAACTATATAGTTTCTACATTTCAACAATAATACTTGCGTTTAGAAAATTATAAACAATAAAACTCTTTTCGTCAATATAAATCTTAACACCACTTTTACTTGCAAGCTCATAGAAATCTCTTGCTGCGACTTCTTAGTGAAGAAGCTCAAGCCTTCGGCTAGAGCTTCTTGGTATTAAATGCCACCTACGTCAGTAACACTTCCTTTTTGAATACTTATGTTTGCTTTTAGAGTCGTCCCTACACGATTACTTATTTCATATATTCCTGGTGTCAAGGTAATCAAGAATCGTCCGTTGGTTCCAATAGTAGCTATGCGCGTATTGTTCGTGTCTTTTGCTGTAATATAGATATCAGTTCCCGGAGCAAGTCCGCTCGTACCGGTAATGATGCCGAGTTCAGATGGCAATGTGTAGCTATTGCCCGCAACAAGGGTTTGTTGTATTGAGAACCAGATATCACCCTTATTGTTTATACTAAAGTGTGATCCTCTGTATTCACCAGGGTATGGCGAAGTGGTGCCACTCTTTAAGTTGTAATTAATATAGTATGTACCTGCATTAACAGGTGTACCGTAGTAGCCCTGCTCATCTACAGGAACCGGTGTGTGTGGAAGTCCCTCGGCATCTATACCCACTTCTATATCCGGTACTATACTTCCATTAAATGGGTTAATGACACGCCCACTGATATAAGCGGCTGAGTTTGATACTAAGGCATAAGCACGTTTATCGACCCAGTCATTATTTGTATGAATATTAGCCAAAAACTCAATCAAAAGGTTATCATCATCTGATAAGGTGGTATATGTAACGCTTGCTATGCCATTCGCATCCGTGATTACGCTTGGCGCAGATAAGCGGCTCCTTCTGTCGTGCGGTCCGGCATTAGCAAAAAACTCTATATTCGTATTGGCTGCTGGCAAGCTATTAGGACCGTAGGTCGCGGCTACTGTAATTGTAATAGTTTGACCTCCTCCAGTTGGCACTAACGTCTTACCTACTTCAACAAAAATCTCTGCATCATTGTAAGTACTAGGCTCTACTTGTTCATTAACATGCCAGTCGTCTAGAGGTGGTTCTTCAAATGTGACAACGTCTATTATTCTTTCGCCATCAGAGCGCTCTACATTATACAGCGCGTTCGTCGTCATACGTGCCATTTCGGCACGATTCATAATGCTTGAGCCAACATAATAAAGACCGCTGACAAGTTTGAGGCTATTTGCCATATTGTCATAATCGTCTGGCCAAACCATACCCTCTTGTTCATGCTGTAATATTCTTGTCAAAATCGTTACCCAATGCACTTTCTGTAGCGGATCTCCCGGTGCATAAAGACCATCTCCAACACCGCGTAATATGCCTTCCTCTGTCATTAAATTAATCCAGCCTAATGCCCACGTGTGTTGAGTGCCTTCAATATCTGTAAACATTGCTTCTGCTTTTGAAGCGATGCTGGCATCTTCTTCTGTAAACCCCAGCAGATAACCCGCCACTTTGGCCGCTGCAGCCCTATTAAGTTCTGCTGTTGGCGCGAACAAATCGTTACCCACACCTGCTAGTATACCCAGTCTCGACATTTCAAGAATAGCATCTTGATGTGGGTTATTGTCAATGTCAGTATAGGTGTCTCCAAATGCTGTGCTCATCGTGCTGAATAATAGTGTAATTGTTAAAATCACGGTTACAATTAGCTTCTTACTCATGTTCATTATTACCCTCCTTTATTGACTTTGTTATGTTTACTAATATTTATGGTTAAAGGGTCAAAACTAAGTTTCACTAAATTCGCCTACCATATGTAGATTACGTTGATACATTCATAACTACATATGGTAGGTGAAAGTTCAACTATATAGTTTTGACGCCTTAACCATTTATAGTATAACATAATATCAAGGAAAATCTCAAAGGATAAATAGATTTCATTATTCACTATGCATTAAAACGTTACTGTTCAGAGATTAACTTGAACAGTAACATCTCATTCTCTAGATTTTTGTTCATATCAATACTTACTTGCTTTTTTAAAAAATAATATCAGAAACCCTTAAAACAAGCGAATTTCTCCATTATTGTATATGGTCATTATGACGGTGGATAAGTGTTGAAAAAAGGCAAAAAATAGTACCCAAAAAGATTACTAGGGTCTATTATAATCAAGAAAACAGAAGTCATCTGTGAATAACTGTGGATAATAAAGGGAAAATTCAAGCAAGGCAACCTTAAAAAACGATTGTCTTGCTCGTATCACTTTTTCTACAGGAAAAAATTTCGTCAATTTTTTTTGATTTTTATTGGGTCTGAACAGTAACAGGAGATATATATTTCACAACAAGTCTTTTCATTTCTATATATATTTCGGTATAAAAAGTGTATAATAATGATAAGAAACACCATAAACTTGGTGAGTGATACAAGGAGGTCGTTATGATTTATGATCTTAAGATGTTCGATGTCATGTCTGCGTTTATTAATGCAATTGATGTGGTTAACCCGATTCTAAAACATCATCATAGGCGTGTAGCCATTATCGCCTACTACCTAGGTGTGGCTTGTGGACTGGATACCTTTCAACAATCCAACTTAATATTGGCATGTACCCTTCATGATATTGGTGCCTTAACTGTAAAAGATAGCCTTGAACTCAAAGAACTAGATGTTGTGAATCCGGAAGCACATGAACGATTAGGTGCAGGTATTATTTCTTCTTTCACACCTTTTGAGCACATGAGTAAAATTATTCGCCATCATCATGTAAAAGCATCTGACAAAACCATTAATGATGAACTTGCGGTGCCCTATGAATCCTTTATTTTGCATTTGGCGGACCGAATTGAAATACTTTTAAAAACGGATGAGCTCGCACTGAACCAAAAAGCATATGTTATAACTACTCTTAGTGAATTAAAAGGTAGTTTGTTTGATGAGACCGTTTATCGTGTTTTTTTAGATTTGGCTAAAAAAGAGCAGTTCTGGTTTGATATTGACTATATGGGCATGCATGACCTTCTTGAAAAGGTTGATTTCGAGTGCTTTTCTATTGAGAATAATATTGAGACGGTCAACGATCTTGTTGCAACCTTAAGTAAAATAATCGATTACAAATCACGTTATACAGCAGCACATTCTGCTCGCGTGTCTCATGTTGCATTAAGGCTTGCAAAACAAATGAATTTGGAAGAGAAGATATGTTCCGGTATTAAATTAGCAGCCTATATGCATGACTTTGGCAAGATAGCCATTCCTACAGAGATTTTGGAAAAACCCACATCTCTAACCAAGGAAGAGTTTAACATCATGATGACGCATCCCTATTATACGTATGAAATATTAAAACAGGTAAAAGGTATCGAAGAACTATCAAGGTGGGCAGGTTCCCATCATGAAAAATTGGATAATTCTGGATATCCGAAGAAGACGAAGGCACAAAATATCGGCATAGAGATTCAGATTATTATATACGCGGATATCTTTTCAGCACTCTCAGAGGACCGTCCTTATAGAAAATCCATGGAACTGGATAAGGTCATGGAAACGATTAAGAATGAATATAAAGACATAGTAGGCAGCACCGTTTATGATGTATTGCTCTCAATGGCTGAAGTACTCTTTTGCGAAATCAAGAAGATCCGTGAAACAATTAATGAAGAATATAATCATATCATTCATCCGGAAAATTAAGCATAGCGTTTTACATCGTGCAAACAAACTTTACATAAATATGAATAAACCTCACATAGGCGCCATATAGGCTTAACCTTCATATGATATCTTTTAGGTGATAGAGAAGATATCCATTTTGATAGTAGCCACCTATGGAGGTTAAAATGAAAATAGCGATTTTTACAGATACTTTTTTACCACAGGTCAATGGTGTCACCAATACCTTAAGACGATTTGGTGAATATTTAAAAGCCAATCATATTGACTACATTTTTGTAACACCTGAACAAAAAAGTGAAAGTGATCTACCTTACAATATTGAAGCTTTTTTATCTACGCCTTTCTTTTTATATCCTGAATGCCGTCTTACGTTCCCTAACTTAATTCGATTAAACAAAAGACTGGATGCTTTTGGACCGGACATCATATTTACAATGACGGAATTCACTATGGGTCTATGCGGTCTAAACTATGGTAAAACACACAATATTCCTGTAGTCTCAAACTATTCTACGAACTTCTCGACAATACTAAAATCTTATAAACTTGGTGTCTTAGAAAAACTTACAGATAAATATTTGGCCTGGTTTCACCAAGAAGCCACTAGAACCGTAACCCCTTCCGTTGAATCTGAAAAAATATTGAAAAAGTTGGGTGTTTTAAGAACCGGAATTTTTGGTAGGGGCATTGATTTTGACCATTTCTCAAGGGATAAGCGATCCGTCCAACTTAGGAAAGAATTGGGTCTAGAGGGTAAACTGGGATTACTTTATGTGGGCAGATTATCACCTGAGAAGGATTTAGATGTGCTAAGAGATGCAATGCAACTTTTAAATCATACATATTCGGATAGAATTCAACTGGTAATCACCGGCGAAGGTCCGATGGAGAATGAACTCAAAAAAACCATGCCGGATAATGTGGTATTTACCGGTTACAAAAGAGGACAAGCATTAGCAGAAATCTATGCCAGTTGTGATATTTTTGCTTTTCCCTCCTCTTTTGAAACATTTGGCAATGTTGTGCTAGAAGCCTTTGCTTCTGGACTTCCTGTAGTTGGTGTCAATAAGGGTGGTGTAAAGACCTTGATTGATCCAGGGTATAATGGTTTCCTAGTAGAACCCAATGACAGCGAAGCTTTTGCCTTTGCTCTAGAGAGGTTGATTGTGGGAGACATAATGCGCCATCAATTTGGAACAAGAGGCAGAAATTATGCAAAAGGAAAATCTTGGGATGCTGTCTTTAACACATTATTAGAGGACTTTGATACCATTATTCATGATTTTGAACGGTTGCCAGAGCTAGAGTTGAAGTCCTATTACCAAGAAAAAAATAGTATCGCCTAATATGAAAACGCTTAATGATGAACATACGACAACTTATTTTACGTTAGGTACTTATCGATTACGACATCCTTTATTCTTATTGTTCAAGCCCACGCTGGTATTGAAAAGAGGAAAAAAGGGCAAAAAATTACAAGGCACATTAAAGTGGCTGGGTTTTACAAGAAAACTACGCTTAATCAAAGAAAAAGAAACTGAATTGGTTTTTGAAACCACCATAGATATTATTTTAATAGATGTGGTGATTCACTTCTATAATACGACTGCCTTAGAGGGTCTTATTGATACCCCTATCGGTCATCTTCGATTTACAGGCAAATGGACCAAATAAAAAATAGCTTGGAGAATGAACATGTATCCCCTACATCCTAACTATCACATTGTTTATAATGAAAAGGAAAATTGGTTTGATTTTCCTGTATTTAATAAAAGCATTTTAGGTTCTGTCATTACCCTACTTCTCTTTTCCCAGTTTTGAAGGAGAATACTTTGAGGAGAATTGTACCTGTCTAAGTTATAAAAGACAAGCCCCAAATAACAACCTATAATCGTCGCCTTCAAGAGCTGCTTTTATTGCTTCATGTATATTGATGCCATGTTTCTTGGCTGTTCCAAGATATGACTTAATCGTCATGAAGGTGTCTGCACCTTTTAATGTTCTGAAGCATCCACTGACTTTTGCTTTGATCTTTATCATCCGAATACTTTGCTCTGCGATGTTGTTTGTGAAAGGAACATTGAAATCATAAATGAACTGGCAGACTTCTCCCTTGTGCTCGATTAACCTATCGATTAGTGCAAGTACGGTACCTTTTTTAATCCGTCCTTTTTTCCCGGGAACTCTTTTAGGAGTTGGGTTTTGATCTTTTGCCACTGCCATTATCCGGTCGTATTCATCACTGAATTTATGGCTATGATAATAGCTGATTGAGGTTTTCCCTTTTTCCATAGCTGTATTCTTTGCTTTGTTCATCTTCAGCAGCAGCTTTTGGAAAGCTTCTGCCCATTTTTTTGCTCCTTATGGTGGTCAATAACCCCATTTAACTCTCGGAGCAGTTGAGTGGCACATTCAGCGTGTTGGAGATTATACTTCCAGTAGGAAGCCCAAAAGTCATGGACTATCAGTCCGTCGAAATCAGGAAGAAAACCTATGGCGTCCATGCCTTCTTTGCCTCGTTTCTTGTTTATCCCGAGACGGGTAAAGTCCTGATCGCAGGCGCTATGAACCCAGTGAAGACTTCCTGCTGTACGCAGACCAGTTTCATCGCAATGGATGACCGATTTGTTAAGTAGTGCTACACGAATACTCTCAACTGTGTTTTCCACTTTCTTGGCAAACTTGTTGACCATGGCACTGACGGTTCCGACACTGATCGGCAAACCCAATACCGAGGACAAGATATCGTGTGTCCGTGGCACGCTCACCATGCCTTCGGTGTTGAGTGCAATAGCAAGTGCATTGACGTTGGTGCCGTACTGCATGCTTGAGTTGATTGAATCAGGAAACTCACCACTGATGACTTGATGTTTCTCAAGTGGACATATATACGATTCTGTGTAGTGGGGAACTATTGTTGTTTTTATTTCGACATCAATAAGATTCCTGACAGCAGACTGCCCACAGCTCACACATTCACTCTCATAAAGACAGCCTTTACAGGCTTTGGGTCTGTGTACTTCTGATTTGTCAGTGGTTGCCATTAGTGTGAGTCCATTGCCTTTATGGCCTTTTTGACCACCGGGTTTTCTGCCGGAAGGTTTCTGAAGACTTTTGGGACTTGGCTTGGCAAGACCATCAGAAGATGGAGGCTTGGAACTGTTTTTGGAGTTCTTGCCTAATTGCTCTTTCAGGCCTTCAATGGTTTTCACCAGCTGGGCAATCGTGTGGTTCAATTCCTCATTGGTTTTAGCCTGCTTTTCTAACGAAGTCGCCATGGTGTTGATGGCTGTACTCATGGTAGCGATATGTTGTCTTAATTTTTCGTTTTCTTTGAGTAATTCTTCTCGGGTCACAGGCTTCACCTTCTCTCGTTTTCTCTACTATTATTATAGTAAAAACGGCAGGAAAAGGCGAACGCGCCAGAAAAAACCTTCGTCATAATGACGTGTTGACAACACATGGTTTATTGGAGTGAATCACATGCTGGTCATGCAGCAAATGGAAGTTATCCACTGAAATCAGGGTCAAAGATGATTTTTATGTCGATAACACCATAGTTTTGTCAGTCAAAAAAAAAGACGGAAATTATCAACAGGCATCAAAAGCAGTAAAAACTTTTTTAAATTCAGCGAATGTCACAAAAAAAATGAGAAATACGAGTCGACTGAATAGTTACAATAATTTTATGTATCTAAATCCAAATATACGTTCTAGCTAAGATAATCCCCAAATCATATAGAAAAAAAAGAGCCACATATGTGGTATAATATGCGTGGGAGAATAATTAATATGGGAGGTCATATGAACAAAAATGATATAGAAATTGTGGAAAATCTTTACAAGCGTTATGTAACAAAAGCCATTGGCTATGCAATGACTTTTGTTCATGATAAAGGACTTGCTGAAGATATAGTTCAAGAGGTATTTACCAAACTTGCCAGAGATATTGATCGGAACAAACTTATGATAGATGAAGAAAAAGTTATTGGTTTGATTGCTAAAATGATAAAGCACCAGTATATTAATCAACTAAAAAAGAAAAATCATACAACCATTTCTTTGGATGAAAGTAAATCACTTTTATTAACAGATGCGTGTTCTTTGGAAAAGGAATATATAGAAAAATGTGAACTGCGCTTTTTAAAAGAAAAACTTACTGCTCATTTGACTGAACTACAGATTGATGTATTAATGCTTCGAACCCAAGGATACAATCACAATGAAATTAGTGCGGTTGTTGGAAAAAGAGAAACGGCGATTAGAGCAATTTATAAACGTGCAAGACACAAAGCTAAATGCTTACTAAGAGGAGGAGGTGAACTTCATGAATCATCACAAGGAGAATATTGATAATTTACTAGAGACACTTATATCAGAAGATCAGGAAGAGACTGTTAAGAAGTTTATGGCGGTTGATGAAGTTGAACCCTCAGAGCATATGAAAAATTGGATTCAGAATTTGAGATCAAACAGTCAGAAACATAGAATGCATGTTGGTACGTTAAGAATAGCTGCAAGTATCTTATTCATTATCATGGTAATTGGTATATCATCTACACTGGGAGTAGAAGCAGTCAGGCATGAATTTTTAAGTTTATTTACGAAAACTGAAAAAGAATATACAGAGTTAGCCTTGGGTAATGAATCTGAATTAATGAAATATATAGAGAATGAATGGAAAGACGGGTATATACCGGGCTGGCTACCAGAGGGATTTAGGCTTGATGAAGCTTATGCGCTTGGGACTACTAAATTTATGATATTTGTAAAAGGTGAATCAAAGATATTCTTAACTCAGGGCATAGAAAATAGATATATAGATACAGAAGAAGCAGACGTTAGGACTGTCAATATCAACAACATAGAGGGCATTTTGATGAGTAAAGAAAGTCAAAAAATTCTTTATTGGCATAATGATAAAGTGTTTTTTTCAATGACTTCTGACATAAAAGAAAATGAAATGATAGAAATATCAAAAAAAATAAAAAAAATCTCATAAAAACGTCACGTTTTTGATCACTTTCTTGTATATATAGTAAAGGAGGTGATTTTT
>NZ_JCBCDA010000064.1:0-13624 GCF_059865615.1 Petrocella sp.
GATCAAATATTTTTTGAACCTACAGATGTCGATTATAAGGATTTGACTTTTTTTATCTATTTGTATGATGAAGAAAATAAAAAAGAGTTTCAGGAAGCATTTAGAAATACTTTTATCGATGAACCCTTCTCCATGGCGCTAACAAACCTTGATACTAAAGAAAAGCTTAAGCTATATAGTACAAGTGGCGAAATGAAACAAGTACTAATAGAAAGTACTGCCAGCAATGCAGCAGGAAAAAGCATGAAGGCTTTTTATTTTCGTGATGTTAATGCGGATTACTTTACAACCATTATTCCGGAGCTTAAGCTCATAGAACACTATAGAAGTTCAGTACTAGATATGAAATGGTTTGCTTTTGAAGCATTAGGCTTTAGAGGTAGGCGCGTAGATGATGGCAAAGCTGTAATCACGTTTCAGGATTTAGGAATGGGCGGCGTTCATGACTACTCTACTTTTTATGATTATGTCATTGATTTAAAAAGTGGTAAGTTTGTACAAATCGATAGTTATTTGAAGGAAAGCCTTAAAGGAAAAGAAGTACCTGGTTATAGAAAAAGATATGTACTATCAGATCTTAAAAAAGAAAGCATCGATATTTTTGATCAATTAAGTGGGTACAAAGAGATTAAACATGAAACACATTATGATGGTGAACATCCACCATCTTGGTGGGACTAATATTAAGTGGTTAAAGGGTCAAAACTAAGTTTCACTATATAGTTTTGACGCCTTAACCATTAAGTAAATAAATGAATATTTTTATTAGAAATGGGGTAAAGAAATGAAGATGATTAAAGTTTTTGTATGCATGATTGTTGTCGTACTTTTGGTAGGTTGCGGTAAAGATGAAACACCAACAAAAAACACAGTTTCAGAAAATAGTACCCAAGAAACAGAAAATACAGAAGAAAGTAGCAAAGCGCTTACAGAAGAAAAGACGGAAGAGAACGAAGATAAAGAAGAGGTAATGGATTTGTCAGAGGTTAAAGGCAAGGCCAAGATTACTTATGATTCTAGTTTGACAGGGGAAGATTTATTAAAAAGCATTGAGCTTAAAGGTGAAGGTAATTTCTTTGATAACATTGCTTATAAATCAATCATGGAAACAAAAATGTATACAGGCTCTGACATTCAGACGACGCAAATAGAAGTGGTTCAAAACAAAAATGGTGATCTGTATATGAAGTCTATTTCACCGCTGGGTGTGGGAATTACTTTAACTAAAGAAGTTGACGGAATTGACATGACATACTCATACATGGAGGGTGAAGCGACGGGCTATTTAATGAAAGATTCAATGGAAGATGAAATGTATGATGATTTTTTTGAAGAGGGTCTTGGATTCTATGATTCTGAGTATGAAACATTATTGGAAGCCAAAGTCGAACAATTAGATGGTAAAGAGGTCATTTACTATGAAGTGGAAGATGGAGATACCATAATGAAAAATTGGTTTTCACCTGAGGTTGGTAGTCCTTTAAAGACTGAAGTGTGGGTTGGCGACCTGTTGGTCATGGAAAACAACATAACCAAATTTGAAATCTTAAATAAGGTCGACGACAAATATTTCCAAATCCCGAGTAATGTAACCTTTCAAGAGATGGATTATTAATCCAATTAAATAATGAACCGGTGGTGGGTATAGAATGAAACGTGCTGTTTTTGAAATAAAAAGAAACGCTGTGGGACAATACTTTTTTGTTTTTAAAAAGATTGAAGGAAATAACGCAGTTGTTTCTATGAGCTTTTCAGAAAGGTCCAGTCTTGAACATTGTCTATCGCAAGTTAGAGAAAAGTCTAAAATAGCATGTATTGTCGAGGCGTCCATTGATCAAGACAAGTTGCCTCAGTTCTTAATCCGATTGGAATCAACCGGTTATGCTTTTTACTTAATTGGTTTTGAATGCGAGATTATTCTTGCAAGTGAGCATTATGTAGATAAAGAACCTTGTATTCAAGGCATATTGGCCCTTAAGGCCTTGTCTTATGATGCAGGCATATTAGATTTGACGGACTAAAAGAAAGGAGATATGGTGACGTAGTCATCATAAAAACAAATGAAAAAATATGGTATATGGATAGGTATGATCAGTTTATTGGTTTTTATATTTGCAGGATGTGGTAATAATAAAGAAGATGAGGTAGCTCAAGGACTAGGTGCTTTAATAGAAAACGTTGAATCATTAACAGATGAAACGCTCATACAAGATACCATGGAAGTTGTAGCACAAGTGGAAGAAGCTGTAACAAAAGAAGATAATTTTGCAAGTATAGTGCAACTTTCTAACAAGTTTGAAGATTTTTATAATGTATTAGAAGAGGCAGGAGAAGACATTGATGATTTTGCGTTTTTAGGAGATATGATGACATTTAGCACCTTGCAAATGATTAATGCCGATATTGAACTTGAACAGGCACTACATTTAATGGCAGATTCATGGGAAGATGCTAAGAAGGATATGCCAAATGGTGCCGGTCAATATGATAGCGCATTAGTAAAAGAAGGCGATCAATATCATTATAGCTATAATGCCTACTGGAATTCAGGTAAGGTATCTAAAACGATGTTAACCTATGATCCTAAGGAGAAGACGATTGATTATAGTCGTGTAAGTGATGATGAATCAGATATCAACCGTTATATGCAACAGTTCATCGACAAAGACGGTAAATTCTATGTAACCTATAGTGAAAAAAATTTAGCTAACAATGAAGGTGGAGAGATAATCATCTTCTTTGATGGAACTCAAGCTTCCTATGCCCGAAATGTCAAAATTGAAGGTTATGACGTCACAAGTAGATTGGATATCATTTTGGATAAGCCAAATACGTGGGAGGCGCTGGTGAAAGATGAAATCTACTCGACCATGTTTATATTTGATGGCACTCAAGTGAACTATCAAAATAATTAAGAAGAAATCTATAGATGCCCAAGATAATTCGAAGCCTAAAGCAATAGTTGTTAAAGTTAGAGAAAAATCATTTTTAGAGCTATGATATAAACATGACTATAAGATATGGCATGATGAACCCATGATAAGAATAGATCATTAGAGGAGGAGGCAAATAGATGAAAAAAATCATAGTTATGATTATGATTATGGCTCTAGCGTTATCAGTAAATACAGATATAAAGGTCCATGCTATGGGTGAAAGTAATTTCATAGCAGCAGGGTGGGGTACAACTTTTTTTGTTAAAGAAGATGGAAGTCTATGGGGATATGGAAAAAATGACCAAGGCTTGCTCAGAAGCGAATTGGCGTACATAGAGGAACCAAAACAACTCCTAGAAGATGTAAAAAGCATAAGTGTAAACCGTTATGCAGTCCTTGTCGTTAAAAATGATGATACATTATAGTATTGGGGCAGGCTACCAAGTCACAAAAAAACAATAGTACCTATCAAAATCCTTGAGGGTGTTACCATGGCCACATTAGATGGGTATAATAATCAACTCATTTTTGTTCTTAAAACGGATGGGACACTTCTTCAACTAAACAAAACTATGTTTGAGCCAGTATTTCATAGTAGCAAAGTCAAATTCATAACAATTGGGGGGTATAACCGATTTTTTATCAATGAAGCAGATGAGTTATGGGGTTGGAACGATATTAGCAACACGACATACGGTGCTTTAGGGGTTGGACACACAGAACCGATTCTTCAACCAGTGAAAATATTGGAAAATGTCGAGTATGTCGTTGGTGATTTGACCACCACGATGATTATTAAGAAGGATGGAACATTGTGGATGTGCGGTAGGGGCAATCAAGGAAGATTTTTTGATGGTACGAAAGAGATTAATGGACCGATACTTGAGCCGGTGAAAATCATGGAGAATGTCATGCATGTGGCCATACGAGATACTGCCTTTTTTGTTATAAAAAATGACTATACGATATGGACATGGGGTAAAAACAACAATTATGGTTTAGGCATGACGCATCTATCTTCTCCGGTAATATGGACAACAGATGTCTACAATATGACCGTAGGCTATCAACACCAAGTGGTTCTAAAGTCGGATGGCACATTGTGGACAGGTGGTAGAAGAGATGGTGTTTATAAAGCACTTCATAGTACCCAGAATGTATTAAGACAATCCGCCACAGGTCTTGTGGATGTCCCTGCATCATGGGCGGTGACTGAAGTTAGAGAAGCAGAAAACATCGCTTTGATACCGAATTTTTTGCAAATGGACTATGCAAAAACCATTAATAGAAGTGAGTTTTGTACTCTGGCCATCACGAGTATTGAAGTGACAATGGGTATGACCATTGAAGCTTATTTGGGCATAATGGACTTGGAAATGCCTTCTACATCACCTTTTGAAGACGTAGCAGCCTTAACAGAGACATCTAGAAGAAATATACTGGCAGCATATGTCCTAGGCATTGCCGAAGGTACTTCAGAAACAACTTTTGAACCTAAGAATCCTATTACGAGAGAGCAAGCCGCAAAAATGCTTACAGCGACAGCCGCTGCACTGAATATGGAGACAGAAGCGACACTTCCGGTTTTTGAAGATGGATCACTCATATCTGAATGGGCCAAACCCTATATTGGATATATGTTTGACACCAAAATCATGGGTGGCGTTGGTGAGAATCGCTTCGACCCCAAAGGTGGTTTTCAACGGTATTGAGGTTACATAAAATAACTAAAAATTGACAATGTTTTCTAGCTGATATATACTTAATAAACAAAAATCACAAAGATATCTACGATTACCAGAGTGTGAGGTAGATAAGTATAAGCGAGGTTCAAATGAAATCAATCATAATTGGTCTTGTTTTATGTCTTGGAATATTATTAAGTAGTACCGGCTGTAAAAGCCCAAATCAAAATGTTGATATAATAAATCCCAAACCTCTAGAAATAGAATTTTGGTATGGTTTAACAGGCGTACAGGGAGAGGCAATGGAAGCATTTATTGCGGAATATAATATGATTCAAAAGACACACATAATTAAAGGTGTGTCTTTTGATAGTTATGATGTTACTTCTAAGGCCCTTGAAGCTGCGCTTGCAAGAGGTAAAGGACCGGGCGTTGTTCTCTTAGAAGATTATCAAATGTATAGTTTTGCAAAAAAGGGAGGGTTAAGATCTTTAAATATGTTTATTGATCAAAGACCGGACTTTGATTTGAAAGATATTTTTCCTAAGTTTCTAGCCCAAGTTACGGTAGATGAAAAGATATATGGTTTACCCATATATGGGACAACGCAGATTCTCTATTATAGAAAAGATTTGTTTAAGCAAGCAGGACTTAGTGAGGCCAATCTCAAAACATGGGAAAGTCTTGCAGAGGTAGCTGAGAGATTAACCGTTACCGGACAAGACGAGATTCTGGTATATGGTTGGGAACCAATGCAAGGTAGAGAAAACCTGATTGATGCCACCATCAATCGTGGTGGTAGGATACTGAATGAGGAGGGTACGAAAGTATTGATTAACGAAGAGCCCTGGATTTATACATGGGAACAGTTTCGAAAATGGATACATGAAGACCAAATCATGAAAGTACATTATGGTGGTGAAGGTTGGCAATATTGGTATGCTACCATCGACGATGTATTACAAGGACGGGCTGCCGGTTATACAGGTTCGGCAGGCGATGCAAGAGAACTGGACTTTAATATTATTGGAGCGCAAATGCAACCTTATTGGGAAGGCTTTGAGGGTCAACCGGTTGGTGTTCATAATGCGCATACGATTTGTATTCCTACATTTACCAAGGATGAGATTGCTATGGCGGCATTTGATTGGATTGAGTATTTTACCAGTAAAGAAATGACGGGAAAATGGTCCATGGAGACAGGGTATTTACCAATTCGTATGTCAGTCATTGATCATAGTGAATTTAAAAGTTATATGGAGAAAAATGAGCATCTTAAAGTGGCCATGGAACAAATGAAAAAAACAACCAGTATAACGTACGATCCTACAGGCGGTGCAATATATGAAGCTTTAAGAATTGCAGCTGAGAAAGTAGAGATTCTAAATATCCCGACAAAAACAGCCCTTGATGAAGCACAAAATGTTGCCCAACAGGCTTTGGATGAGTATCTTATTAGAGGTGCACAATGAGAATCAAACATCTAAGAAACAAGTATTTTTTATTCATAACAGTTTTAACTATTGGTATCATTGTTATACTTGGTGCTATTTCGATCACTATATTTTCCAATACCATGCTAAAAGAAGTTAAAACGATTGCAGATCAAAAAATTCAAATAATAAGTAGTGATTTGGAAGATGAATTAAAGAATGTGTTTAGCTTAAGTGAAAGAGTTCTTAACAACCAAGAGTTGGAAAGAAGGTTGTTACTTGCTGAAAACAATTATGAAAGTATGTATGAGAAAATGCGTGCTATTTCAGAAATAACAAGAGCCTATGCTTATGCGGATGTAGGTATAAATTCTATATTCTTTATGGATAAAGATCATCAAATATATGATCCATTCTATATGATATCGCCATACAAAGAAATAATTGATCAGTATGAAGCTTATCAAGACTTCAAGGCTTCAGGAGTCTACTCATCATTTTCATTACCAACAAACTTTCCAAGTAAATTTGACACTGAGCCAGGCAACAAATCTACCATAACATTTTTTGAGATGTATTTATCAAGGGATGATTATCAAGAGATAGGGACAATTTTAACCAATGTAAAAATAGATTATTTATTTATGACGTTTAGAAATGCCTGTAAAACTGAGTTTCATTCAGCGTATGTGGTTGACTCTGAGGGGAATGTCATTTATAAAGTTGAAGATGACAATAGAGATGATGTCCTATCAGTAAATGAAATAATTAGACTTGGCGGTCAAAGTGGTATCTTAAATATTAACGATAAGGACTTTTATTTTATTAAAAAGGGCTTGGATAGCTACTCTGATTGGCAAATTATAGGTATCATGGAATATAATCATTTAAAAACAGGCATAAATGCTATATTGAAATATTACTATGTTATTGGGTTTTTGAGTGTCATCGTTATTATTATAGCATCCTTTATATTTGCAAAAAGAATTACAAAGCCAATTTTATTACTAAAAGAATCTATGGATATTTTGGCTACAGGAGAGTGGCCACAACCATTGGTACCGACAACCCATGATGAGATAAGATCGCTTATTGAAGGCTATAATAATATGTTGGCCGAACAGCAAAAGCTCATTGAACAGATTTATTTAGAGCAAGAAGATAAAAAGAAAAAAGAAGTTGAAACAGTAGAGCTTAAACTAGATTTATTACATTCCCAAATCAACCCTCATTTTATTCATAATACTCTACACACTATGCAATATTTGTTGAAAATAAATAAAACAGAAGGGTTACTGGAAATATTAACATCCTTTAATCGTTTATTGAGATTCAATATGTCTATTGATAAGACATTTATAACCCTTAAAGAAGAAAAAATGTGTATTGACAGTTATATCAAGATTTTAGAATACCGTTATAATAAGGTGTTCGATATTACCTATGAGTTGGATGAATCTTGTCGTCATTTTATGATTCCAAAACTTATCTTACAACCCCTTGTTGAAAATGCAATCTATCACGGTATCATACCGAAAAAATCAGATGGGAAAGTTATCATAGCGATTGCGCTGGGTAGAACTTTCTTAAAAATCAAAATAGAAGATAATGGTGTTGGCATTGAACCCAATAGGATTAAGGATATACTTTTAAACAAAGAAAAAGGTAGTAGCGGTTCCTTTAATCAAATCGGAATTCATAATATCGATAAAAGGTTACGCCTTATTTATGGCGATGAAGCCAGGCTCAAAATCATAAGCGCAGTAGGTGAAGGTACTGTGATATCTTTTTGCATACCCTTGAATCAGCTTGAAAGTGAACAGCAATAAAAAGTTATGGAGGTTACGGATATGAAAAAGTCCATTATAATTATTGATGATGAAATGCCATCTAGGGAATCACTAAAAGCGTTTATGGCTTGGGATAAGACAGACTATTATATTTTGGAAGAATTCGATAATGGTCCTGAGGCCATAGAATTTTATCGGAATAATAAAGTAGACATCATTATTACGGATATTCAGATGCCGATTATGGATGGCTTGGCGTTCATCAAAATCATTAAGAGTATAAACAAGCAACAAGAGATTATTGTGCTAAGTTGCCATGAAAAATTCTCATACGCTAGAGAGGCCATGCGCTATGGTGTTAATGACTATCTTATAAAGGATATGCTTACCAAGGAAGACCTTCTTGAAGCGCTTAATAAGAGCAAAAGACAGCATCAAGATCTTATTGAAGAAAAAGCATTTACTACCTCTTTTGATGTATCTATTGATAAGCTATTAGAAGAGGATGCTACTTATGATTGCTCACCAGAGGTTGTAGCGTGTTATCATATTCTTTTAGTAGTAGCTTTTGATGCGCCTGTAGTTAGCAATGATACGATGAACTGCGATGTTGATTCGGAAGGTATAGAAAAAGTTAGAAACGCTTTAGGAGTGAAATTAGGTATTTCAGGAAATCGATTGGCACAAAAAGGAAGTCTTGAATGGGTCCTCCTTACAGAAATAAATCAGGTAAGCAGCCAGCTAAAGTATATTTATGATAGTCAGAACATGGCAACAAGGGTCAGGAAAATCATATCTGAAATTATGCTTTGTGATTTCACCATTGGTATCAGTCGAGGTTTTAAGGGCGTCACGGATATCGTATCAAGATATGAAGAGGCAAGTGAAGCATGTAAATATAGGGTTTTTCTTGGTGAGAACAAAAATATATTTTATAATACAGTTTTTACACAAATGACGAACTTCAATCCAAATCGTTTGGATACAATGATCGATAGGGCACAAAAGTATATGGACGAAGGTAATTTAAAGGCCATGCTGGAGACGGTTGAAACGATTTACTTAGAAGACATTAAGGGATTCATGCAGTATAATTATATTCGTTATGTGAATGCGCGTATTGTTTCCCTGCTGGTTGACTATATCGGAAAAAATGATTTATCTTATGCGTGGGTCTTTGGCAAAAACTTTATTCCACTAAATGAGTTGGAGGAAAGCAATACCATTGAGGAAATCATTGCTTGGTTTTCAAAAGTTATAGAGCGCGTTGTTAAGAAAGATCAGACTGAAGTGGAAATGAAATATAGCTTGAGGGTTATGCAAACCATTCATTTAATCAATAAACATTATACAGAAGGCATACAGCTTACGGATTTATCTCAAAGGTTAGGCATACATAAAGTGTATTTATCCAGAATTTTCAAAGAAGAGACAGGGAAAAATGTAACTCAATATATACAGGAACTGAAAATTAATGATGTAAAAAAGATGTTGATAGGAGCCAATCAATCTATCCAAGAAATAGCTGAGACGTTAAATTATTCAAGTTCACAGCAACTCTCATCTGTATTTAAAAAAGAAACCGGTATGACCCCAAAAGCCTACAAAAAATTAATGTTTGGAAAATTGGTTAAGGCGTCAAAACTATATAGTTGAACTTTCTCATACCATATATAGTTACGAATGTATCAACGTAATCTATATATGGCATGTGAATTAAGTGAAACTTAGTTTTGACCCTTTAACCAAAATTAGAGTTAAATTAACGTACAAAAGGTTAATTCGAGCTCTTTTTTTTTTGTGCCAAAAAACATATACTCATATTAATTCAAAGTAGAAAGCATAAAGAAAGGGGCAAATAATGATTATTGGACACAAAGGAACCTCCGCATACGCACCGGAAAATACACTGGCCTCCATAAGAAAAGCAGTTGAGATGGGTGTGAAATGCATAGAAATCGATGTGCAGTTGACAAAAGATAAGGAAATCGTCGTTATTCACGATTACACTCTTAATCGAACAACCAATGGAAAAGGTTGGATTAAAGAAAAAACTTTGAAAGAAATTAAAGATTATGATGCAGGTAGTTGGTTTGGCAAAGCATTTGAGGATGAAAAAGTACCAACACTTGCGGAAGTGGCTGAGATTATCCCGAAGGATGTATGGTTGAATATCGAAATCAAAAGCATTGCCAGAGAGCGAGGCGATATTGAGGAACGTATATTGGATATAATTAAAGGTTATGGCATCTTAGAGAGGGTCATCGTATCATCTTTTGACCATGTAAGTCTGCTTAAGTTCAGAGGATTAAATCAAGATATAAAAATCGGTCTTTTAATCTATGCATATTGGATTCACCCATGGGAAATGATTGAGCAATCCGGCATCATGCCTTATAGTATTCATCCGGCTATAGAATATTTAGATGAGGCTTTTGTAGCTGAAGGTAAGAAAAGGGGTTATAAAGTGTTTCCATATACGGTCAATACAAAAGATGAATACCTCTATGCTATGAAATTAGGTGTAGACGGGATTTTTAGTGATTATCCGGATATGGCTGAAAAAAATCAGTAAAGGGCTAGAATGCAAAATTCATTTGATGAAATTGCAAATATGGTTAAAGGGTCAAAAATAAGTTTCACTAAATTCGCCTACCATATGAAGATTACGTTGATACATTCATAACTACATATGGTAGGTGAAAGTTCAACTATATAGTTTTGACGCCTTAACCAAATATAAGGAGGAAGTGAAATGAACATATTTAAGAAATTCAAAGAAGGACCGAAGATTGATAAAGCAATTTATTGGCCTTCAGTAATCATCACTATTGCACTTGCAGTCTATTTTGTATTGAATCCAAAGAGCAGTTTGGTCAAACTGAATGCCGTATTCAATTATATGACAAATGAATTGGGATGGACTTACATTTGGTTCACCTTAGCGGCTTTTGCCAGTGCGATTTATTTGATATTTGGTAAGTATGGTAAGGTTATATTAGGGGCACCTGGGGAAAAACCAGATTTTTCAACCTTCTCTTGGATCGGTATGATTTTTACCGCATCGACAGGTTCTTCATTGCTCTATTGGGGAACCATTGAATGGATTTATTACTGGCAGTCACCACCTTTTGGTGCAGAAGTAGGATCGTGGCAGGCAGCTGAATGGGCATCTACTTATGGTCTATTCCACTGGGGAGCAACAGCTTGGGCCATGTATGCAGTTGTATCGGTCGCCATCGCTTATGTGTATCACGTAAGAAAAAAACCGATACTAAGATTATCAGAAGCCTGCAGAGGTTTAATGGGTGACAGAGTAGACGGTTGGATGGGTAAACTTATTGATATATTTTTTGTGTTTGGTCTTATAGGTGGTGTTACAACTTCCATGGGACTTGGAACACCGATGCTTACAGCAGGTATTTCTAAGCTTACTGGTATTGTGCACACTCAGGAATTGGAGATTATAGTTATTACAGTATGGACATTATCCATCGGTGTTACAGTATTCCTTGGTCTTGAAAAAGGTATTAGAAGACTTTCAGATCTTAATATTTACTTGGCATTTGGTGTGTTGACATTTTTGCTCGTACTTGGTGGGCATACAGTATTTATTCTTAATCAATCAACGACAGCAATGGGACTTATGTTTTCAGAACTCATTAATATGAGTTTTTGGACAGATGCCGTAGGTCAATCCAAACATCCACAATGGTGGACGATTTTCTACTGGGCTTGGTGGGTAGTCTATGCACCGGCTATGGGTCTGTATATTGCTAAAATATCAAAAGGTAGAAGCATTAAGCAAGTTGTTCTAGGTTCTGTTTTTTGGGGATCTCTAGGTTGTTGGGTATTCTTCTCAATCCTCGGCAACTACTCCATGGGTCTTCAGTTAAGTTTTAATAATCCGGAATTATTTCCTGGCAGAGGTTTAGATGTCATATCTATATTTGAAAATCTAGGTCCTGCATGGGCAGTTGTGGAGACGATAGCAGCAGCACCTCTTGGAAATATACTTTTGTTTGCATTTATTCTACTGGCCTTTATTTCTATGGTAACCGGACAGACGACGATTGCTTTTACTTTGGCATCGGTTACGACAAAAGAGTTAAAAGAAGACGATGAACCTGCCAGATGGAATTCCTTTTTATGGGCATTGATATTAGGCTCCATATCTATCTCCCTCCTATTATTCAATGCATTAAAGCCATTGCAGACCACCTCTATTGTGGCCGCTTTCCCCTTAATGTTCGTATTGATCATTGTAGCGGTCTCATTCTTTAAAATGATAGAAAAAGATAAGGTGGTTGAAAAAAGGGAAGGAAATAAGGAGTAGTATTTCCAGATTTTGGAGAAAGCCATGGATGACTCCATGGCTTTCATAAATAATAGGGTAAGGTGTCAAACTATATAGTGAACGTAGTGAAACTTAGTTTTGACCCTTTAACCATAATAGGGGCGTGACTATGTTTGCACAAATCATAGAAAAATCAAGAAATAAGATTGTATTTGTGTTATCAATTTTAATTATTTCGGCGACTTCATTATGGGGAATATTTTATCCTGATTCTTTAGGAGAAAGGGCTTCATCCACTTTTGTTCTTGGTATTTATACATCAGGTGGGAATCCTAATCCCTCAGCAAAAAAGAAGGTGGCTTGGGGTATTACACAATTATTTTTAGCATTGGCATTATTACTTGCAGGAGGATTAGAGGCTTTATAAACGGCCAACATCGTAGCGGCTTTTCCTTTTGCTATTATTATGTTACTTTCGATTTTTGCATTAACGAAATCTCCAAAAGAAGAAAGAGTGACACGTAAGATTAAATTAAATAACGAAAAAAGTAAGTTCTTATTATTTGACAAAAAAGCAGGATAGTTGATTGTTGTTTTTATCTCCAAGGTATATAGTAGCTATAATAGTATTTGAAATTCGATAGAATAAAACTGAAGATATGTAAAATCACTCAGATGAAGAAAGAATAATTTCTTTTATTTTGCGTTAATTTATAATGATTGGTTTTGAGTAGGGGTGTTAAAATATGAATAAAATGAGTAATAAAAGTATTGCCATTAATGAAAGCAATAAAAGTCATATATGGAATATACCGGCCTTTTTGGTCATCAGCGTACTAACCATGATGACAGGCGTTTTACTATTGATGGATTTGCCAAGACTTCAGTTGTTGGATTATGTGGTTGATCTGAATGCCTTGGTTAAAAGTATGTTTACTATATTTCTGGCTTGTGTCATTGGCTCGACCATTGGCTGGGAGCGGGAGAGCCGTAATAGACCAGCAGGTCTTAGAACGTACGCACTTGTGTGTATGGGTTCAGCGCTTGTTATGATTACTTCATTTAGTATTTTTGAAGCCTATCATACAGTGGTGAATTCGGACCCAGCTAGACTCGGTGCTCAAGTTATAAGCGGTATTGGTTTTCTTGGCGCTGGTACCATCATCAGGGATAAATTCTCTGTTAAGGGACTTACAACAGCAGCTTCCTTGTGGGTTGTGGCTTGTATTGGATTGGCTATTGGGTCCGGTATGTACTTGACCAGTATGATTATCAGTATTGTGGTTTATTATATCTTACATAATTTAAGGTGTATGGAAGACATTAAGGCTGAAAAAATGAACTATGAGATTCTCATTCGTTTAAAAGAAGAGAATGGGCAAATAAAAGCCATTCACAAAATTATGGATAAATATGAAATTGTTGTTAGGGATATTAACATTGTTTATGGTCAAACCAGTTTTTTAGAAGAGGACAATGAAGA
>NZ_JCBCDA010000071.1:0-18607 GCF_059865615.1 Petrocella sp.
TCAATGATCATTGTTCCTTGATTTATCGGTTTATCGGTATTCTTCTGATTATCAGAATCTTTATCTTTGTTCGAGCCTGATCCGCCTTTTTTATCATCACTATTGTCATCTTTTGACGTTGCGGCTTCTAGCATATATTCATTGGCTTCCATCAACATGTGAGCACTGATTCGTTTTCTGAAGCTCACCAACGAACTGGCTTCAAAAGGAGCGCTATCTTGATAACCAGAAAGTCCTATAAAATATTGGTAGTATGGATTCTCAGTCAACTGGTCAACAAGTTCACGGTCCGCATATCCATATTTTATTTGAATGATTAAAGCGCCTAATGCCATCCGAAGTGGCTTGGCAACATTGCCGGTATCGCTTTGAAATAGCTCAGCATATTTCTCTTCAAATTTCTTCCAGGGTATTTGGTCTGCCAAGGTAACCCACCTATTCTTAGGGTTCATCTTAAGCCCAAGTGGCTGATTAAAATCAAGGAAAGTAGGTTGAGAATCATCGGATAGAATATACATGTTTTTTAGGCTCCTACAGAATTATTTGACATAGAGTGCAAGGATAATGCTTAAATTCAAGAAATACCCTTGCACTTATTATAACAAAAATCTGCTTCAAATGCAGTAAAATCAGGGTTTTTAAGTTAATCAGCAGACACTATTTATAAGGGCATACAAGCTTTTTGTCTCTTGCAAATGTCAAAGACGGTTTATCTTAGCCTGACCTTTCTAATTCTGTCAACTAAGAAAAATCGATTCTATAAGAAGAGTCAAATTTTTTACCAGTATCTAATGCAATCATACCGGATTTGTCACTGAAATCACCGGTAAAATCTTCATAGTCACAGTGGCCAAACCAGGGTTCAATGCAGACAAATGGTGCACCAGATGGCTTTGACCATAAACCTAATAAGGGGAAACCATCAAAATCCATGGTGATTACATGATTGTTTTTCTTGTTTTTCAAACTGATTTTCCTAGAACTAAGGTCTTTAAAAATAAGGGCATCTCCCTTAAATAGCTCAGGCCTTAAAGCTATCTTCTTCTCTGAATTCAGAAAGGGTATTTTATCATGAAGCATGTAACCTCCATCATTAATGGGTAGCACAGGACAAGTCTCATCCCTGTCAAACTCAAAATAATAGTCTTCCATCGCTTCTCCCGACAATAAGGGGCAGTTAAAACCAGGATGCGCACCAATCGAAAAGTAGATGGTTTGTTCATCTAGATTTTCCACGATATAGCCGATCTTAAGGCTTGTGTCTTTTAGCTCATAGATTATCTTCAGGTTAAACTTATAAGGGTATATTTCTAGAGATGTTTCATCCCATTTTAAGGATAGAATGACTCTACTCTCCTCTTTTTCTATGACCTCAAAAACTCGGTCTCTGGCAAATCCGTGTTGTCCAAGTTCATAGATTTTCTCACCAATTCTATACTGATTATCCTTGACTTTCCCTACTATGGGAAATAAAATAGGCGCATGTCTTCCCCAATATTCCGGATCTCCGGTCCATATAAACTCAAGGTGATTCCCACAACTTATCACACTGATGAGTTCCCCGCCTTGTTCTGATATCTTAACTTTTAGTTTTTCGTTATGAAGTAAAATCCCCATCTGATCCTCCTATGTTCGACAAACCTTTGATTAACCGATCCAGTAAGTTATTGTAATCATGGTTAAAGGGTCAAAACTAAGTTTCATTAAATTCTCATACCATATATAGATTACCTTGATACATTCGTAACTATATATGGTATGAGAAAGTTCAACTATATGGTTTTGACGCCTTAACCAATCATTCAGTCTTTTAATTCTATGTTTTTGTAAAAATAAGTGTTAATTGCTCCGGTGTTAAGCTTTCTAGATTGGATTGTACACCTTTAATTTGTTCTTGTACAATCGTGATCTTCTCTTGGCCTTTATTGATTCTGGGCGACGACTATCGTACTTGTAATTAGCATAACCATGATCATCATCCAACTTAATTTTCTCATATCAATCGCCTCCTTCATCAAATAGGTTGTCATCGGATAAATCGTCCTCTTCGACGGCATCTAGTTTTGTCAAAACATCTTCTAGCAATGCGTCTAGTTCTTTTAGCATTAATGCCCGTTCATCTATTTCTTCTAGATTTTCTGATTTCGCTACAATAACACCTTCTTCTTTATACTCTATCCCATCATCTGTCTGGCTATCATCGCCTTCTTCTGCTTCTTCTGGGACCTCTACCTTCAAAGATTTAGATGTATCTTCATTTTCTACTGATTCGTACTGTTTTATAGAATCATCTTCTGCTCTATTATCCGTTTCTTCTTGTTCTATAGGTTTTATTAGATCTGTTTCATTAGCTTCATCATGGGTTGGTGTCTCTATAACTTTTGTGACCTGCCGTTCTGTACATCCCACAAAAAAAGGGTTCATTTTGTTCGAGCTGCTACTTCTTCTTCAAGAATCTCCACTTGATAAATAATCTGCTGTCCCATACGATTAAGGCTACTATTTAATTCCTAGATTTCATTTTTATGATGTTCCAAATCTAACGCTCACACATTAAGCTTGTCCATGATATTATCTACTTCTATTGTGTTATGGATTCGAATACGAACCAGCGTACCTTGACCGATATCTGATGTTATGGTTAGACCATAATCCTTACCATAATAGAGTTTAATCCTCTGGTCCACATTTTGAATGCCTACGCCACCCAACTTAACCTCTTGTAATTTCATTGGTTTTTCTGGATTGCTCGTGTCAAAGCCACACCCATTATCTTGGACTTCAAAGATAAGGTCATCGTCGTCACTAAAAACATGTATATCAATCTGACCGGAAGTGTCTTTTTTGCGTATACTATGATAGATGGCATTTTAACAAGGGGCTGTGACCGTTCATTCTAGGCATGTTGATCTCTGCAAGAACGATGTCCGGTTGGGCCTTTATAAAGATCTCAAGGCCGGTTTCACCATTGGCTGCTTCTAGCAACGCTGTGATACCCATGCCTTAAGATCTACTAATTTTTTTATACCCATTCGTATAATGGGTTCATCGTCCACAATTAATAACTTCATACGCGCACCCTACTTTTGAGAAATATTAGTATCTATGCTTTTTTTACCATATTCATATAGTCCGCGTAACCTTCTTCTTCCATTTTTTCATAGGGCACAAAGCGAAGGGCTGCACTGTTTAAGCAGTACCTTAAACCACCCTTATCTGCCGGTCCATCCGGGAAAACATGACCAAGATGACTATCTGCTATGGTACTTCTGACTTCAACTCTTTTGCTGAATAAGGTATTGTCTTCTTTGATAATGACCGCCTCTCCAGAAATCGGAACAAAGAAGCTTGGCCATCCGGTACCGGATTCGTATTTAGCCGCTGATGAAAACAGTGGTTCACCTGTAACGATGTCTACATAAATACCGGCATTATGGTTGTCCCAATATATGTTATTAAATGCTGGCTCCGTTCCGTTTTCTTGTGTCACTTTGTATTGTAAAGGTGTAAGCATGGTTTTTATCTCCTCTTCTGCTGGTTTTTCATAATTCATCGCTTTTGTCTCCCATTCATCAAAATCAACGTGGCAGTAGCCATTTGGATTCTTTTCCAAATAGTCCTGATGATAAGTTTCCGCTAAGTAATAGCCATTAAGGGGTAATACTTCTGTAAGATGCACCAATATCATTGCCTTGTTTGTTAAAGGATGTAGGGTCTAGCACTCTAAAGAAGACGTCTAAAAGTTCTTCTAGAGAAACTTTGCTGGTGGCATAACCGGGTGCCACATATTCTAATAAACCATGTGGAACTGATGAGTAAACCCAAGCTTCCCGCACCAAATCCTAATAAAATAAAGCTGGTTGATATACAAAAAAAAATAGATACAGCTTGAAAATCAACATGGGATGAATGGTCAATGGCCCTATTTTCTTACTTGAGCTTTTCTCCCCAACCAAGTCAGCTGAAAGGCGTGATACCTATACGGGTAATATTGGTAAAATACAAGGTGCAAAAAACGACAGAAGTCCTGCAACAAAGACAGTACTCATAAATAAGGCATCCGTTTCCATGGTCTCATCTCTTTCTTGTATAACTTAAGTCTATTATATACTGGTAATCATTATCATGCAATGTGTTTTATTCATAACTTTCTTAGATAATTTCATTAAATTATTGGATTAATACTTCAGAAAATGGTATATTGATTAAAGAAAAACTAAGGAGACTTAAATGAATACACAAATAGATCTGGATACAATCCGCACAACTGCAGAAAACTATTATAGAAATGGTGATTATTATTGCTCAGAGGCCATTGTTAAGACCATCAAAGATGAATTCCAACTCCCCATATCCGATGATATCATCGCTGCCGCTTCTGGTTTCCCTGTAGGTATGGGTAATTCAGGCTGCAGCTGTGGCGCTGTGATTGGTGGCCTCATGGCCTTAGGTCTGATTTTTGGTCGTACAGAGCCCAAAGATGAAAAAGTGGTGAAAACGATGAAGCTGGCCAATGAGCTACACGAGACTTTTAGAAAAAAACATAAAACACTATGCTGTAGGGTTCTAACAAAGGGCATGCATCTTGGCTCTCGTAAGCATATGGACCAATGTATATCTTTCACAGGTGAAGTCGCTGAAGAAGTCGCCAAAATCATCCTTCGAGAATCCGATTAAAAATAAGATTTATAATGATAAAAAGACCTAAGGCTATCCTTTATTGGAAATAACCTTAGGTCTTTAGTTATATTTAGATATTATTTTCCCATCTACCACAATTAATGGCCAGATTCTAGACATAAGCGGTTTTATGAGCACCTAATTAACTCTATGTTTCACATCATTGTCTTCATAGATCTGATTCATTCTGTCAATTATCATAGATGCATCACCTCATCTTCTTTTAATCTTATTTGTTATTATTGTAACCACTTGCAGATTATAATTCAGTATTTCATGTTACCATATATAAAACTTTTGTCCTCTTTTTCAAATCTCTTCCCGTTAAAGTATTAAGCATCTCTGACATAGAATATCTTTTGTCAATATCAAAATTACAGTAGCCATATGAATGCTGTCTACCACCAATGGATTTAATAAATTCGGAGATCAAACCAGTTAAGAACTGCTGCTGGCTGCTGCACTTGACGCGGTGATGGTGGCAATCATAGCTGCAGTCTGAGCCGCTATAATTGTTTCAATAGATACACTTAAAGTTGTCGTAATCAGTCCATTTTCCTTAGCGGATTCAATATAATAATCGGAAATGATACCAGATGCCAACAATATATTCATCCCTTTGCCCAGCCATTTGTATTTCTTCAAGCCCTTAAGGCAAGTGGCGACTTCTACAAAATCTTCGCCTAATACCTTTTCATCCATGTCCAGTAAGGCTATAAGACCAATCGCCGGATAATATTCTGTAGTCACCTTAAGCTTATTTTCTTTCATAACTTGAAAAAGATGGTTGCATCGATCCACCATGTCTCTCCCATTCATGGTACTAAAAGCCAGTATGTGTGAGAGTGTCTGAAGCCCATTGCTTTTGGTAAAACCAACGTCACTTAAAGCTCGGTAATAGGATTCTAGGGCATCTACTTGATGATCGGAAGTAGAGAGTAATATGGCCAAAGCATAATCATCACCACTGGTTAAGAAAGGATGGTTGGCTTTCATATCCTTATAGATCTCCATCGCTTTATCGATTCTCCGGACTGCTTCATCATTGGATACAAGGGTTTTTTCAAGTGCATAACTTGCCGTACATAAGTAACTACTTTGCTTAAAACCTGCCTCTTTAAGCAAGGGTTGCCTTCTATACATTTGATCAAATATATCTTCGGGCTTATCATATTGAGCGCACAGAAGACCGGCCACTGTAAAATTCATCATCCCTCTATAAGGTGAAAACGCGCCTGTTCGCGTCTTAATATATTTCTTCATGCCTTTAATCCGGTCCACATCTATATCCTTCTTACTCATTGTATAGCTAAGCGCTACCAGATGAATCAGCAAATTGTGTTCCCACATAAAAGGTTTTTCCAATATTAGAAAATTGTTCATTAAACTTTCTATTCTTTCTTGATAATATGGCTTCATTCTAATCTCCCTTTTCAAATCTCTATACTTGCTTAAAGCGTCAAATTTATTGTATCCAACTCTCATTTTACCCCATACGCATTATTATAGCCATGGTCATCCCCCGATATTTAATGGTATTTTAATTTCAACACAAAAAACAGCAAGCATTCATTTTCCACCTTTCCCTCGAGGTCAAAAACAAATACTTGCTACTTATAAATTTTCATACATACTACGGAAGGGTTTTCATGGGACCACCTCTATGCCTTAAAGCCCCTACTGTTCTGCGTATAAACCGACTCATTAAGCTTATTCTTACCATAAGTCAGTCCCGCATAAACCTGTTGTCCATTTTGAATCAGTGGTGCTGTCTTCTGCTCTTCTTTGGCCGCTTGTTGCCATCCGATCAGGAGCATATTTAGAACATCTTTGGCTGATTCTAGTGGCTTCACACTGTTCTTAATAGAAGCTTCAATAAATCGTTTGTTCACGAAAATATACAGGGACATCAAATCTCTTGAAATATCATATTGAAAATCCAGATTGTCACTTAGTTCCCTAAGTAGCCGTGTTGCTCTGTTCATGCTGTTGGTAAAGCCTTTTTCGTCCTCTTGATCAAATCTTGCTATGGCTTCATCCATTTCTGTAATCAGCATCTCATAGTTGATGACCACTAAGTCGTTTTGACTGGCGTTTACAATTCTTGTTTGAAATTCTTTAGCAAGTTGTGCATTCATCTAATCACCCTAACCTTGTAAGAGTTGCAGTAATGACTGTGGCCTTTGATTGGCTTGTGCAAGCATGGATGTTCCTGCTTGTTGAATGATGTTCTGTAATGTAAATTGTGACATCTCATAAGCCATATCCGCATCTAGGATTCTAGATAAGGACGCTGTCATGTTTTCTGAAGCCGCTTCTAAGTTGGCTATAGTATGCTCAAGTCGGTTCTGATATGCACCAAGCTTGGATCTTACCGTAGAAATGGTCTGAATGGCTGTATCCACGATACCGATTGCTTCTTGAGCACCACCGGATGTAGATAGGTTAAGGTCTGTTATACCAAGGGCTCTTGGTGATAAGTTCTGAATCCTAATCTCCATAAACTGACCTTCATTGGCACCAATCTGCAAATCAAGAGGTCCTGTCTGAAGCAAGTTCATGGTTACCATACCGATGTCGTCACCTGATACCAGCCTTAACTCAAAATTATTGTTGGACTCAAAGACAATATCACGACCAACGGTGGTTACCGTTGTACCTGCCGGGAAACCGTCAATAACATTGGTAGTTTCCGGTTTATCAAAAACAATGCTAGAGCCATTAATCTGAACGTTACGTCCTAAGTTGCCAAAGCCTTTTTCAAGGGTGATGTTGCCTGTGGCATAACCTAGCGCTGTCGCTGTCGCTACATCAGCCGCGTCTGAGGTTGTATTTGGCTTTAACGTCACTTCATGTCCATCTTTATTAAAAGCTACGAGTTTATTGGGTACATCGTCGGTAAAAGCAAAATAAGTGTCGCTTCCTGCTGTTACTGCTGCTGCATTTAAAGATGTTAAAATACCTTCTCTGCCTGCTTGAGTATCTAAATCATAAGGACCTAAAGCATTAAAGTCAACCACTGGAAGTATTGCTGTACCATCAACATAAATGGCAATCTCACCTGTTAAATTACCTGCACCGGTTGCTATACCGTCTACAGGTACACTTTTTGTAAGATCGGCGGTACCGTTTCCTGTTACAACTTCACCTAATTCAAAAGCACCTAGTTCGCTAGCGAGAGTGACATCATTGGCCTCTGCTGCATTCGCAGGTTCAACGACAAGGGGCTTAGCAGAATAGATGACTAACTCACCAGTACTAGAATAGGAAAGCTCTAGACCGGGTATGCCGGCTGTTTTTAGCTTCTCATATATGCTTTGATTCGTATCTGCATCATTTAGGGATACAGTTGTACCATTAATCAGAACATTGCCACCTGGCGCTGTTATGGTCGTGTTGACACCAATATTTATCATCGTTTCAAACACATTGGCTGTATTGGGTTGAAAATGTTCATTATCAAGGCCCAGTGCTCTAAGAAGGCTTAGGTCTCCTGTGACATTCAGCTCTCTTGGACCAAACTGGTTCATAGCTAAGCTAAGTGCCTTACCATTACCAAAAGGTGGTACCGGTTCAATGGTGATGCTGACATCCACCCTTGAAGATAAGTCTCTTAGCTTAGAAAAGACTTCTTCACTGGTATCACCTGTATTAATTTTCACCTGTTCACCGTTAATATTAATGGTCCCTTCAACCGTTGCTTTGCCATTACCGTCAAATAAATCAACAATACCACCTGTATCTTTGGTCACGCTGGCAAGTTGGGATACTTCAAAAGTGTAGACCCCAGCTTCTACTGTATCGCTCATAGATACAATATCTGCGATGTCCGCATTGGTGGAGAAGGCTCTACGGTCGATATCACCGTTTAGAAGCTTCATTTGATTGAATTCAATGGATGAGGAGATTCTTTCAATCTCGTTTTGCATTTGTCTAACTTCATCTTGTACTGCTTTTCTGTCTTGCGCATCGTAAGTACCATTTGAAACTTGAACCGACAATTCCCTTACTCTTTGAAGCATGGCATGCACTTCATTAAGCGCACCCTCTGCTGTCTGTATTAATGATATGCCGTCCATGGCATTTCGATTCGCCTGTTTCAATCCTCTTACTTGCGTGTCCATTTTTTGAGTGATTGCGAGACCTGCCGCATCGTCCGCTGCATTATTGATTCTAAGGCCAGATGATAATCTTTGTAATGTTTTGTCCAACTTACTGTTAGATTTATCTAGCTGATGCAGAGCACGAAGTGAAGGAATATTGTGGTTAATTCTCATAGTGTACACACCTCTCTGATTGAAATTTTTGTGACAGACATTCTTTTTCCTTAAAGATGATGCTGCCTTGGCAATGATATTTCATCACGTCATTCTTTTTCTACAATGTTTATCGACATATTTCTCAATTATTTTAGTTGAAAATGAAAAATATGTTCATTTATCACTTTTTCTTATTTTTTTCTTGTCCTTTGGCCTCATCCATCTTTTGAATGATGGCAGAAAGACCGGTTGCAATCTCGCCTACTTGCGTGGGTATGGTCCTTGGTTTTTTCTTTGTCGCCTCTGGCTTAACTTCCATATAGACCTCCTAGATCTGAATCTCAAACGTTGATCCGTCCGTTTTTCTAATAGTATTATGCTCAATATCATTTTTTTGTATGCTGGTTATGGGATCTTCAGCCACAAAATTGTTATAGCTGATACCTCCAAAACCAAAATTGGTTTGGGCAACCATCTGCTTAATCTCATTTTCAAAGCCTTTAACCAGTTCTAAGTCTTCTTTGTTGGACGATTGAATGTTCAACTGCATCGTCGTTTTCTGAATCTCGACCAAAGCCTGAACCGTACCCATATGTTGGGTCTTAAAGCTCATGAAAATCTTAATGCCTTCTAAATCTTCTCTTATGTCTGCTTCATCATCACCTAGAATATAGAGATTCAATTGGCTGATTTCCCCACCCATCATAACCGGTATCTGGTAATAATTATCTTTAAGTTGCACCATTTGTGTATGATTTAGAGTTAAGCTTGCACTTTGAAGGTTCTTAATGTCTTTGGCATCCATCGTGTTTTTTCCATCTAAAAGTTCTTGTTCTAAACTGGTCATCAACTTCTTCAAGTCTTCTATGGACTTCTCACCTTTTAACATGCCTTCTGATACATTTTTTACCTGCTCTATCATACGGCCTTTTTGATCCTCATTGTCAAAGGCATGGATGACTTCCCTTAATCGACCCATGAACTCAAAAGGTTCCTTATTCAAGGCCATGGCTTTTTCTAAATGGCTGGGTGTTATGGGCATCTCATTTTTGATCATGGTTTTAACAATCTCCGGATGCTCTTTGGCAAATTCCAGATATTTCATGATTTGCGTCTGTTCCTTCATGCCGACTTCTTTTTGGCTAGTTGCTTTGACGCTGTCCATATGGTGCTTTAGATTTTCAAGGGGCATTTTTTCATAGTCTTGAAGTTTTAAGTCTTCTAGTGTCTGAGTTAACTTAGGTTGACTCAAAGTCGCTATAAAATCTTTGACTTGAAGGTCCAAAAGCTCTTTTCTTAAAATATGAACTTCTGATAAGGCTACGTCCATATCATCAAGTGCTGTTACAGCATTCACCAGCGAATGGGTTGCACGTCTACCCATACTCTCAATGGCACTTAATACTTGTTCTCTAATACTAGCCCTTGGTCGTATCACTTCTAAGGTTCTGCCAAAGTCATCGTCAATATCCGCTGCTATGGCTGGTCTTAGACCTTTGGTCTTTTGAATGAATTTTGAGGCTTCAAAAAGTTGTTCTAGATTCAAGGGCAATCCGTTTTTGACCAAAAATCCTGTAGCAGCACCTTTTGAACGGGTCACTGTGTCAAAAGTTCTGTAAATACCCAATAAGCTTTCCCGTTCCTGTACTGTTAAAGTCTTGGTGGCATCCAGTTCTACAATCAATCGACTGATCTTCTCTGATCCTGTCTCACCAAAGACTTCTTCAAAACGACCCATCCATTCTAGCATTTCATCCATATCAAGATCCAGTGGGGTAATCCCTGACTTAATCATCGAAATAACCATATGGGGATTCATGCGGGTGGTAATGGTCTCAACTTTACTTTGTACAATCTGAATCTGTATAATATTTTCAACGGTTAATGGCATTTCATTTCTGGCTAAGATCTGTACCGCTTCTATAGATTTGGGCGTAACCTCCAGATTAAGATCTTCAAGTATGGGCTCAATCTGATTAAAAGTTTTCTCCACTTTATCCCCAAGATCTGTCCTAACCTTCGTTCCGCTTTCTTCGTATTGTCTTATGGCTGATTGTGCTTGGACTTGATTCTGATTCTGGCTCTGATTCAAACCAAACTTTGCTATAAATGCTGTATCTTCATCTAGGGTTCTAGCTGTAGACATGTCATTTATGGTCATGGTAGGATGACCCATAAGACGCAGCAATACAGAATCCGGCAAAGCATCGACCTGGCTAACTTGATCCATCGTTCTTACCATGGTTTCAATGTTTTTATCACTAGGAAGCATTTCGTGGCCTTGAGCTAAGCTGCGATAAATCTGCTGTTCATGCTCTCTTAGGGCTTCTACAATTTTTTCCAAAGGCTCTGTTGTTATTTTTATGCCCTTACTTTCCATCTTAGCGGCTGCCTCTATGGACATTTTTAGTCGAATTTCCTCTAGGTGACGTTTGTGATTAATGGCCTGCTGAAGCACTTTCAAATCCGTTTTTTCTGGTGGGTTAAGCGCCTCTTCATGGACCGCTTGACCTTTAAAAAGCTGCTCTAAGGTCATCGCTGTGTCTTCTTTGATGGCCCAAAGTATATGTGAATCTTGTATCTTATGCAATTTATGGATTAAATCAATAGGATCCATATTCATATTGTTCTGTTCCTTGATGGTGTCCTTATTCTGAACATGTATCTGGTCTAAAGGATCAAGAACAACTTGATCCGCCGGTTGATTATGCTTCATCTGATGGATGATGTTTTTTATGGTTGTATCCATATCGACTTTAGACATTTTTTCTTTTGGACTCAGTAAAAAATCTATCTTTTCCTTGGTGATATCTATGTTACGAGAAATCATGTCTTTGGTGACTTCTATGGCTTTTGAGGTCGGTTCTATTTCGTTTTTTTCCAAGTAGTCTTTAACCATCTTCGTCATGTCTTCATGCCCCATGTCTGGATGTGTAACCCATGGTAAGGGAGTATGAATCGCTTTGTAAGCCTCCTGAATCGTGGTTGGCGCTTTATTGCTCACTAAGGCAAGACCTTTTGCGTCCGATTGCGTGATAATGGTCTTAAGCTGTCCCAATACTTCATTGATTTTATCGAGATTTTTCTTATTAACAGGCATATCACTGGCTTTTAGATGTCCAATAATTCTTTCTAGTTGATTCCCATCCTTATACTGACCTGTGAAATGATCCACTTCAACTTTAATGGCTTCTTTTATAGCCTCAAGGTCGTGATTATGGATGGCTTCTTTGTTGGTTTTTACCACTTGAGTCATAAGGCTGATACCGAGCTTATTGATGTTCAGCTCTTGTTGGAGCATGGTTTTCTCATCTTGGGAGGTCATTTTATTCACCAATTCACTTAAGTCTGCTTTGACCTGGTCTACCATTTTGAACAATGCTTTTTCTTCTGATGCATCAAGGGGTTTGATTGCACGAAGTAGTGCCTTTGGATAGGACTTGGATATTTCAAGAGATTTTTTTCTTCCGGAAGCATCCGAAATCATCTCCTTATCCTCTACTGATTGGCTCGGTGGTAGGTATTTCAATTCCATACTGGTTTTTTTGACTTTTGTTACTTCAAGACGTAGATCTTCACCAACAGCTTCAACAACCGGTATGTGACTTTTAAGTTCAATGAGGCGCTCGTCAAGTAGGATGGTCGTCATACCATCATTTTTCTTTTCCACTTGAGCGTTAAGCACCATGCCTTTTATATAGGCGTTCTCTCTTATATTTGAATCAACACTCGGCTGATTTTCCATGCGTATATGTATGCCCTGGGTCATTTTACCATCTCCATTCTTCATCTATTTCATCGGCATTAATGAACCATTACATGAGAAGGTCTCTAAGCTTTTTATTCACTTAGAGACCTTCTTAATTCATTAAACATATGAGTTATTCCAAAATTCGACAAAAGCCTTATTATTTAGACCCTGAATTTATCTACTTCCAATTTAAGGCCATCTGCATTTTTCTTAGTGCTTCTAATCTCATCTTGAACATCTTTTGCTTGGTTCTTGGCTTCATTGATTCGATTGGCTATCACAACTGTTCCGCCTGCGCCTTCATTTGCCGCTGATGCTACACCATCAATGGTATCTAAAACACTTTGAAGTGAAGCCAGTAACTCTTCTGATGTCGCACTAAACTCTGTTACTAGGTCATCAACAAATCCGGCGTCCTCACTATAATGATCTGCAATTTCTAGCATGGATTTATAGTCATTATTAACATCCACAGACATGAATTCAAGCAGTTCATGGGCACTACCTGAGAGATTCTCCACTGAACCAGTTACCTTAACGGTAACATCTTGAATCTTAAGTACCGTATTCTTAGATTGCTCAGCCAACTTCTTAATCTCATCGGCAACAACGGAAAAGCCTCTTCCTGACTCACCGGCCCTTGCCGCTTCTATGGCTGCATTAAGTGCTAGTAAATTGGTCTGCTCTGTTATTTGCATGATGGACTCAGATAAGATGTCAATCTGCTCAACAACTTTTGATTCATTAATTGCATATTCAAGTCTTTGTTTGGTACTTTCAAAAATCTCTGATGTTTTTTTCTGAGCCATGTTCACATCTAACTTGGTTTTTTCTGCACGTTTGCTAATTTCACTCGCTGCAATTGAACCATCTTGTGAACGTTCTGCAATAGACTGAACCGCTTTTTCGATCTCTTGTGATGTTGCTGACATCTCCTGTGATGATGCTGCTGTCTCTTCCATATTGGCTGCTAGACCTTCTGTTGTTGAAGCCACTTCTTCCAAATTATTATTAAGGTGATTAACCTTTCCAATAACATTTTCGACTTCTTTTTTAATACTGTAAGATTCTTTCTTAATATTGTTAATCAAATTTTTGAGAGAGATATTCATGCTGTTTATGGCGCCTATTATTGATCCGATTTCATCTTTTCTTGATAGATATCTCTGGTCTATTTCCTGTGTAAAATCACCATCTGCAATGGTATTCAAGTATTCTGAAGCTTTAATAATCGGACGGGTGATAAATATCTCGCTAAAGAGATACATCAAAGTACCCGACAAAACCAAGATGCCACCAACAATGAGTAGGGTTCTTATTACCATTTGCTGTACGCCAAAATAGAGCTCACTTCTTGGTATGCTGATTAACAATTGCCACCTCGTACTTGGTAAAGTCGTAAAATATACCTCACTGGGTTCACCATTTATATCGATGATTTCCATACCTTCACTACTGGTAGTTAGAGCTTCTTTTATCTGCTGTAATTCCTCATCCTCAGATATATTCAATTTCATTTCTTTTTCTTTTATCGGATGGGCTAAGATATTGCCCTGACCATCCAGTAACATGGCAAAACCATTTTCACCGATTCTAACACTGTCAACCAGCTCTTGTATCGTCGTCAAATCATAATCTGCAGATACGACGCCAAGTATATTATTTCCTGAGCCTATGGCGACCGATGTGGTTATCATCGTAATCCCCGAAAGTTCATCAAAATATGGGTCTGTCCATCCTACACCACTTTCTGCATTTTTACCTACTAAGTACCAGTCATTAGATGGATAATCATACTCGGAACCCTCATAGTCCTCTGTATAAACAATGTCATCGCCATCTTTATAAAGATAAGGCCCAAAATATTGTGTGTTCGTATTATAGGTATAAGGTTCAATCCATAAACCTGATCCAAGTGTGTTGGGATTAAGAGGTAATATACTCTCTATGACCTTACTATAATCCTCTTTAGTCATCTCGTTTCCATAGCTTTTATAAATGTTTCCAATAGATTTTGCGATTTGGCTATGAGAGGTAAATTCATGTTCCATACTCTCAACAAGATACTTTAGGTTATAATTCACCTTTTCACCAATCTGGTTTGTGATTTCTTTTTGTGAATCTATAATGTTTGATGCTGCTATACTTATGGCCACAACAATAATAATAGGTAAAAAAATAGCAAGAATCTTGATTCTTATTGACATGTGCTTCTTCATAAAAAGCCACCTCCATGGGGTATTATCATTTTTGACTAGGATAGTTTAAGGAGTTATTGGAATATTGTTTGGATGCTTAATGATGTAAATGAAAGAGTTTTTCTGATTAGCAAAGAGTGTTAAGTACATTTTACCACCTATTGAAACCAGATACAAACTATAGTTAAAGGGTCAAAACTAAGTTTCACTAAATTCACATACCATATATAGATTACGTTGATGCATTCGTAACTATATATGGTATGTAAAAGTTCAACTATATAGTTTTGACGCCTTAACCAACTATATAAGAAATAAAATATCATATAAACTTGCACCGACTCGTATAATAAAAAGTTAAATTGTCGTTAATATCTTAATTTTATCACTTTTTTTTAGGTCTTTTTATGTTATAATTGGCTAAGGTGTCAATACCATATGGTTAAACTTTCACATACAATCTATCAATACTAATGTATCCATGTAATCTATAGATTGTATGTACGTTTAGTGAAACTTAGTTTTGATACCTTAACCATGGTTTGTTTAAGAAAATCATCACAGGAGGTTGTTATGCTCACTTTTGATAATTATGCCCTTAAGCTCTTAGAGGACTTAAGCCATTCATATGAACATACGCATTTAGACAACAGCGGTAATCATATTCGTATCCTGTGTGACGGATACATCGTTGAACTTGTCATTAAGGAATTGTTTCTAGACTATAAAGCCAATAATAATTATGTTGCTATCCTTAATCGAATTCTGACTTCTATAACAGAGTTTGAAAATACTGACGACGGTAAGATTGATTTAAACAAAATCTATCCGCTTGTTAAAAATCATCAAGACATAGTGGATGAACCTGATTGGTTATATACGCCATATTTCTTGAATCTTAATATGTGTTATGTTCAAGAAACTGGCATGAGTAAAAGACTTTTGACAAAACACCTTTTGGAGGATTATAAAACAATCAATCTCGTCAAGATTCATGAAGCTGCATATGAAAATCTAGCAAAGATTCAATGGACGCTTTCACAACCTGATAAAGATTATGATATCTACATGGTTCATGGTAACACTTATAGTGGATCTCTCTTATACCTAAATGAACTTCTTGATCAGGTTAAATCAAAGCTTGGCGAGACTTTTTTAACAGCTATGCCTAATGCAGATTTACTTGTATTTACAAAAGATACTATGGCCTATGCTAAGATGCTCAAAACGATCATTCGTTATGATCCTCTTCCTAATATATCTAGGTTGCTTTACCGGTATAATAAAGACACTTTTTACTATTATGACATGAACGACATCATAAAAGTGGTGAAATAGTAAAAGTTTAACTATATAGCTTTGACACCTAAACCGTACCTATAATTAAAATCAATTTAAAGAAGGGGAATGAAAATGGGATTATTTAAATTTTTAAAAGGAGAATTTATTGAAGTTATTCATTGGGAAGATGCTTCTCAAGATACAATGGTTTATAAATTCCCACTTGAAGGAAAACAACAAATTAAAGAAGGTGCACAATTAATCGTAAGGCCTTCACAGGTGGCTATTTTTGTATATGAAGGCCAAATTGCTGATGTTTATGAACCGGGGAAATATTCTCTTGTCACGGATACTATGCCTATACTGACTAGTCTATCTAACTGGAAACATTTATTTGAGAACCATTTTAAAACCGATGTTTATTTTGTTAATACAAAACAGTTTACCAACCAGAAATGGGGTACTACCAACCCTATTATGATGCGTGATCAAGATTTTGGTATGCTAAGGCTACGCGGCTTTGGTGTCTATGCCTTTAGAGTAGGTGATCCCGTTGTTTTTTTAAAAGAAGTTTTTGGATCGAATCGTTTTTATACTGTGGATAAGATTACTGAACATCTAAAAAGTCTTATTATCTCAAGTACTTCTGATGTTATTGCGGAATCTCAAATTGCGGCCATGGATCTTTCTACACAGTATGATGAAATAGGTCAAATGGCTATGGCTCGCATCATGGAACGGTTTGAAATATTCGGTCTCGCTATATCGGATTTTATTATAGAAAACTTATCCCTACCTGAATCAGTTGAGCAAGCCATCGACAAACGTACACAAATGGGGGCTCTTGGAGATCTTAACCAATATATGAAATTCCAATCGGCAGAAGCCATTCGTGATGCTGCTCAAAATACTGGCGGTGGAATGGCAAGTATGGGTGCTGGTTTAGGTGCCGGCATGGGCATTGGCAATATGATGAAAGATGCCATGTCAACACCCACCACTCCAACAGAAATAGCAGAACAAGTTGCTTCTGTGGTGCAAATCAACTGCCCAAAATGCCATGTTCTGGTCAATAAAGGTACAAAATTCTGTCCGGAATGTGGAAACAGCCTCGTCAATACTTGTATCTCCTGCGGTCATACCCTTGACATGGGAGCCAAATTCTGTGTAGACTGCGGTACAAGCCAAATCCTCGAACTTAATTGCTCTAAGTGTGGAGAAAAAATACAATCCGGTACAAAATTCTGCCCACATTGTGGCGAAAAAACTCAGGAGTAGGCTATGAAAGATATCAAAGAGAATGAATTGACTGATTATAAGACCGATGAAGAAGCAGAAATCTTAGATATTATTGAAGAGCAATTTGATGACGCGCTTATGGTGCCTTGTTCTTCTTGTGGAGGGAGGATGAAGTATAACCCTGAAGGGTCTAACCTTAAATGTTCACATTGTGACTCGACGCGTGATATTATGGCAGAAAACACCCAAATTGTTGAGCTTTGTTTTGAGTCTGCGTTAAAAGAAGATCTAAGTAGTTGGGATGAAGCCGATGTTCAGAGCTTTTCATGTAAGAATTGTGGAGCTGAAGTTATTTTTGAAGCACACACTCAGGCTAAGTTCTGTAATTATTGTGGCTCCTCTTATATTTCTTTGCATGAAGCAATGAAAACCATCCCGCCCCATTATTTAGTGCCTTTTAAAGTAGATCAACAAGAAGGTGAAGCTAAATTCAGGCACTGGATCACCAAACGTTGGTTCGCACCAAATGACTTAAATAAAGAATATAATAATCATAAGCTCTTAGGAACCTATGTACCTTATTGGACTTATGATACTCATACTTATTCTTATTATACAGCAGACCGAGGAGATTATTATTATGTGACACGAACACGGGTTGTTGATGGTAAAACTCAGACATACCAAGAAAGAAAAATTCGCTGGACCAGGGTTCGAGGTGACTATCCCAGATTTTTTGACGATATACTTGTTAGAGCGTCCAATAAAGTGGATGACCTCATGCTTAAGAAAATTGAACCTTTTAATCTCACAGATTTAGTAGCCTACAAACCAGAATATCTATCCGGTTTCTTCGCTGAACGTTATAGCCTATCTCTAGAAGATGGTTGGGCGTCCGCTATTAATATTGTTGATGATACTCTAAAATCAGAAGTCACGAGAAAAATTGGTGGCGACCAAGTCCGATTTTTGAATATAGATACCGCATACAAGGCTATTACTTATAAACATATACTTTTACCCATTTGGCTTTCTAGCTATCAGTACAAAACCAAAGTGTATCATTTTATGGTCAATGGCCAAACGGGCTTGGTGCATGGTGATTTCCCCAAAAGTCCTTGGAAAATTACCGGTGTGATATTAGCAGTTCTAACCTTCATCCTCATCATTGCTTATTTTGCCATGCAAAACGGCGCATA
>NZ_JCBCDA010000093.1:0-26493 GCF_059865615.1 Petrocella sp.
ACTTGATCTGACCAAGTGAGTTTGATGACGGCACTGTGGTCTGAGAGGACTTGTACTTCACTAATAACTCTAGGTGCGGCCATGACTGGCATTCCACAGACCATAACCATCACCAATACGCCTATGAGACTTTTCTTAAATACTTTCTTAATGGATTTCTTAAAGGTTTTCATAAGCCCTCCCATTATCTTAGCGTCCTTGACCAAATCGTATAGAACTCACCATAAGTCATGGTGTCCTTAGGTCTTATGGTGCTCGTGTCTGATATAAGACCGAGTGTTGCTGCCTTCGTCAGATTGGTATGATAACTTGGGCTAATATTACGATCGTTTCTGATTCTATTGTAGATGGTGGTATCTAATTCAATGATGGTATTGTTCATGATCTCATAACTACGTACAAATACACTTAATGCTTCTTCTCTCGTAACTGTTGGCTTTGTCTGACTTTCGTTTGTCTTAATACCTGAACGAAGTAAGCTAGTCATGTTTTGATTCGAGAGCAACTTCGATAAATCAATTGTATCTGCTTCTGTTACAGAACCGTACACCGCTTGTACTAGATTTTTTTCACTGATGTTGCTATTTGGATTATAGTTTTGTATACCTTTTATTGTATAACGGTTGTAGACATCACGTCTGTATGGCTCCGACCAATGGGCCGGTGCCGCATGTATGCCGCTTATGTTGGTTGGACGGCTGATAGCGTAAAGACCATAACTGCCGACATCTGCGGTTTCAAAAGACATAACTCCATTTACTGTACTATAATGGCCATTATTCGCTTTTGACCAATTCGCATTGGCATCTTTAACATATAATGCTGTATCTGAGTTATTTAAGTCGTATATTGATGTTGTTTTTAGACCAATCCCCATTGGTTGGTCCAGATAACGAAGGGTGTCCACTTGTCGATTGCTTGAAACAGATATAAGCACTTGCTTCGGATTGGCTATGGCTGTTAAGGCGACCTCTTGAATCTGTGCTATGGTTGTCGCTGAATCCAGATTCTGGATATCAATAATGACATTTGGTGCCACACCATGGGCACTTACTTGCTTATTTATGGCTCCCATAACGGCTTTTGCAGGCATCTCAATGGTCAAATCATCGGCTTCTATTTTTAACTTAATCTGATACTTTAAAAAGGCCTCTATAACAGTATAGGGTATTGTAATTCTACGGCTGTCAATTTTTTTGTCTTCAAAACGATTTAAGTCTATAACATATTCATAGGCCTTGTCTTTAATTAATTTAGAAATCAGACGTTGGTTTACAAAGTTATCTGCGCCTCCAGAAGCGTCTGTCCCATCCTCCCTAAATCGGTATTCCAAAGAAGCTTGACTCGGATTATAAATCCATTCAAAATCTTCTGTAGGTAATATGAATGCACCAGGATCCTTGTACCCATCATATTCACTTCCGGAAGCTAAAGTGATGACTCTAATGGGTATGGTATAGGAGGATGATTCTTTTATGAGTAATTGGCCTTGTTCGCTACCGGTTATGGTTAATCGGGTCTTCATTCGAATGTAATAGTTTCGATTGGGAATCAAGTCATTGATTTTGACCAGATTCTTCTCAAGAATCTCTACACCACTTGGTATGACGTCCCCGTCTCCTCCCGTACTTTCAATATAAATTGGGTCTATGAACTTAGGGTTATCTGCCACTTCCATGATATAGGTATAGTTTGTTTTTACTTTTGAGTCCGCCTTCACCTCTACATCACCTAAGTCTTTAATCCAATCAATAATTATATAGTCTTCGGTTACACTCTTATCATACCCATAGATCTGCGTTCTTGAGTTTGGAGCTATACCCACACCTCTTGGTGGAATAGGTGCCACAGCGTCTCTTGTTTGACCTAAGACTGGATTACTCCACTGAGATACCTTGTTGTTACTTGTCTGTTTTGCCCTTACCCAGAAATAGTAGCTGGTTAATGGAAATAAATCATCTACTAGGACATCAAAGTAGGCGCCATCTTGTGGATAGCTAGGATCCAACTGATTGGTCGGTAATGTGATTGGTACAGGGGTTGCTTTCGTAATGTCATCGGTTCGACCATATACCAGTTCATATTCAAAATCTAAGTTATACTTCCATGTAACTGTAATATCAGAAGATGTATAGCCTGTTATGTAAACCGATGGTACTGTTGGATCGGGTGTAACCACAACAGGTTCAGGGTTGGTGGACACCACAATTGGTGTAGGGTAATGGGCATATAAGAGCTCATTACCAAACATTTCTCTGTATGGATAGAGTATAAACAAATAAGATGTATTGGCTATCAAACCGTTTTCTCTATAGGCCAAATAAGTATTATCTGTAGTATCTGAATAAGGTGTGATATCAATCCATGTTAATGGTGTCGTTCCATCTTTATCATTTTTTATCAGTTCGTCATAATAATCTGCAAAGGAAAATGCCGGGTTGACATTTTGTCTGGTTGCTATGGTCTCTAAAACTTGTTGGTAGGGTATCTTTAAAAACTTATATTTAACATCCGAAACGCCAAAATCGTCGTTTCCAAGGTCTACCTTTCTTTGTATAAGGTCTATAGGATCTAGCCCTACAATGCCGTCTAGATGGTCTTGTAGCTTCCCTATCTCTTCATCACCTAAATATACCGGGAAATAATCGGCGCCTGATACCGGTGTGATATGGATGCTTCCATCGTCTTCTACCCATACTTGATGCTGCCAAGTGCTTAGTGGGTTATCTAGGTCAACATTTTTCCCAATTACTTCGTGCCATGATTCTTTCCAATTCAAAGTCACCCCTGTCTGTGTGGTCTCACTGTCCTTGACCTTAAGAGGTGGCTTAGCTATGGTTGGTGGTTCAAAAGCATCTCCACCATAGGTATAGTATATGGCTGTAATCGTAGGGTCAGAAACTAAGGTGCCTTGAGATGTTATTTTTTTCGCCTGTACCTTAATATAGTATATTTCATTAGGTTTGATTTCTATAATCTCGTTTTGGCTTGTGTCGTAATAAAAATTGAGTTGCTCCCTAAAACCAATAATTTTGTTTTCTGCATTTAGGAGTACACGATTGTCTGTCGTTGAATTATAGCGCACTTCATTTACAATCGGTGTTGCATAGGCCAGTGTGCTAAGCTCATCTGTTACCCATATATCATAATACACATTGGTATCATAAATATTTTGACCGTAAGTGCTTGATGCCGGATTAACGTCAATACGCATAAAAGCGCCCCAAGTGAAGTTAATGGCTGTATTGTAAGCATCAACATGAAAGGTCACATTTTGACCGATAAGATTATCTACACTGCCTGTATAGCTATACCCAGGTATCAAATACTTCTCAGATAATATGGTTCTAATCTGATCTAGTGTATTACCTTGTTTTAAGTCTTGTATGATACTTGGAGATATCACATTGGGTACATAGGGTTTTGTTGGTTTTATCAAAAATTCTGAAGGTACATAGCGTAGACGATTGGAAATAGGCTCAATTGGAGGTTTGGATGTGTCATCTACTGCTTTATAGGTTAATTTTAATTCATACTCTGTTTCAATAATGGGTTTTTGCAATCGATAGTAGCCAATAGACGCTGCTTCTCCGTCGAAAATAACCAAATTACGCCCTCTACCACCTTGATATTCCATAAGGACGGCTTCAACAAGTTCATACTGTTCTTGTGCCTGCCCTACTCTAAAACTGGCCGGAATCTCCCATTGCAGACGTAAATAATCCCCATCTTCTACCAAAGAAAGTTCTACATTGGTCGATAGACTTTTGATGAGTGGGAAATTACGGTTTCTTACAATAGTATAACCATTGTAATAGTCCACCATCGGTTCAACCATAACTGAATAGACTTGTCCCGGATAAATGTTATTGCTGATTGTATAAGATAACTTTTGACGTCTTGCTACTGGATCATAGAAGGAAGTTACATCATCTCTATCGATGGATAATCCTGTTATTTCCCCTTCTTTGTTATTTAGCAGTTCTTGCTTACTACGGCTGGAATAATCACCTAAGGCATATACTATACGGTATTGAAACTCGGGCAAACCTAAGTCATCCCAAATAACTTGTATGGAATCCTCATTGCTTTCAAAATCAACCTGTATGTCTGTAATACCATAAGCTTTTACAGGTGCTTGGGCTAAAGGTGCTAGGACATAAACATCTGTACCATTGTTATTTACAATATGATAGTGATACGGTTGAATATTAATCTCATAGAAACTACCGGTCTGAAGATTCACTTTATTATGCACTTCCATCGTCTTGTTAATAAACTCCGCAGATCCGGCGTTAACACGAATGGTCGTACTGGTTCCTAGGGTTATGTTTTTTACAATCACTTCATAAAACTCAGGCGTATGTACAATATCCCCAGCTGCCCATTCATCCGGATCTTCCCAACTGATGAACATTGTTGGGTTGATGATTGGATCACCTGTAATGATATTCTCTCCAACGACAAAAAAGATATTGTCAATATTAAGCCTGTCCACAGGTAACTGTATATTGGCATGACTTATGCTCATGGTGGTCATCATTATTGCCAAAGTCAGTATCCATGCTATTTGTTTTTTCATGTTGGTACCTCCCATCAATTCAAGCCCTTATGTAGTGTAATCAATAGTTGCATGGCTTCTTTCATCGTGATGCTTTGACTTGGACTTATTCTACCGCCCTCAGGCTTAATAATGCCTAAGTTAGCACCAATAATGAGTTTTTGTCTAAGCGCTGCATCTGCCTCTCCAATATCCGATATAATATTGTAATTGGTTATAACAACTCGGTTTAGATTAATCTTATGCCGATAGGCATAGGTGTCTATATACAAGCCTAAGGCTTGGTCCTTCCTTAATGTTTGATAGCTGTTTAATGTTGTTGCGTTAATACCTCTGTTTCTCAAATAATCCGCCGTATCCTGACCTTCAGGCGCACCAATAAGTCTTGCTAGAGCTGATACCCACTGATATTTCTGAATTGCTTTCGTTGGACTTTGAAAATCATTGGCCGTAAAAATACTGGATAGATTATAATAATTGATGACATCAATACCATCTTGTGCATAAAGCTGTACCAAATCCACAGATGTGTTAGAAGATGGTAAGAGAATATAAGGATTCAGCTTAAGGGCATCTACATAGTGTCTATTATTAAAATATGTGCTGTTTACTTTTTTCCATACGTTGTTTTCTCTGGTGTATATTTCATTATTGGCCGGACTTTTTATGGGTGCCAAGGCAATATATATGGCTTTACTTGGTTGACTGATGCTTGTCACATTCGAACTGATGTTATTAAAATATAGATTGGATGCCTGACTTATATAAGCCTGCTCCACCTTCTTAACCCTTTGGTCGACTATTCCAATGAGTTGCGTATCATTAATGCCTTTTTTTAGTTCATTTTCAATATCCACAATCAATCCTGCCCTATTACTGGCAATAACACTGTCTAAGGTGCTGACCATAAGCCGATCAATCTCTTCTTCTAATTGAAAGCTACCTACCAAAGCCAGCTCAACTTGCACCACTTCACTGGAAGGGGTAATGTTGTTGATCTTTCCGGTAAAAGTATCTGTATGAATCTTTATTCTTAAGTAGTAATCTTTATAAGTGCTATTATAACGCTTAATCTCTTCTACCATCTCACCTAGTTCTTTGGTGATGTTGATACCTAGGGTTCTGGGTCTTATACCAACCACTTGATTTTTACTTTGGATTTTTATGGTTACGTTGTGTCCGTTTATTGCCTCAAGGGAGTTGGACGGTAAATAATACGTATTGGTGGCTTTGTTATCGGAATACAGAGTAAGCTCACCATTTATAGTTCTTTTTATGATACCTTCTCCATAATTCTCACGGTATTTTACCGCTGTTTCTCTACTTGTATCGGTTATCTTAAAGTAAATTAGTTGTTTTAAAGCTTCCGCTTTTCTTAAGTAATAATCAATATATTCATAGTATTTATTTTCCTTATCGTAACTCTCTTGATCAAATTCTGTTCTTGATACTACGGTTTCGGAATAGGGTGATTTCGGATATACTCTGGATCCGTCCGGTAATATTTCTTCCGGTTTTGTCCGATCTTCAATTCTAATCTTGATGTTATAAGTCTTACCTGGCTTTAAGTCTGTAATCCTATAATGCAATCTTTTATAGCCTACAGGACCACCAATTGTATCTCCAAGAAGTATGGCCGGATACTTTGTGATACTATAATCCATATCATCTTCCCCTTTTACAAAGACTTCAATACGATAGTCTGAACCAATCTGATTCATCTCGGGTATAGGTGCGTCAAATCGAATGATTAAGGCTGTCTTTGGTTCATAAGTGTATCCGGATTCATAATCAACGATGAGATTGATGGGGCCTTTTACAGGTGCTGTGGTTAAGGTTCCCGGAACCCAAGGTGATGTGTTCGTGACAAACTCACCTTCAATTTTTGTTGACCGTACATAGTAGTAATTGACTTTATTAGGCGCGTTGGCATCATCAATCAGATAGAAGCGATTGTTTTCAATAACAAGTAAAGCTAGGTCTTTATCTTCCCATAAACCTGTCTGTCTGTTGTATTTTTTCAAATAGGTTATACCTTCATGTTTGTAGATGCGCCATCCTTCAACCACGTCACTACTTAACTCTGAGCCATCTAATATATCTGTTATGCCTATTGTTTTGGCTGATAGATTCTCAGGAAGTGCTCTGTCTTCAATGGCTAAAACTTCAAAACCGTTTAGATTATTCTCAAATGCCATGGCTGCCGGTAAGAACCATGTTAAGCCTGCATTTAATAAACCTTCATCGGCAAAATCAACTGTAAAACCTTCAGGCGCTAATGGGAAAATCTCTTCATCTCCCGGTGGTATAGGGGTCTGAGGTACTGTAGCACTTAGTACACTGGATGGGTCCGATTCTCTTATCTCATCGTCGGTAATCTCAAGCTGTGTTACAATCCGAATGTAATACGTTTTATTGGCATCTAGGCCCTGAACATCTACGCTTAAGTTGGTATTGGTGCCATTGGGTGTTGAACGTACAAAGTAAACCACTTCACCATCTCTTAATTCATTGATGGTGTCGTCACCAATAAGCATTAATCCTTCATTGGTCATATCCAGCAGTTCATATTCCGAGTCATCTTCGTTTAATGGTAAAACTTGATCCAATGCTTCTGAGATATAGATTTTGTAATTAATACTTTCTATGGCTTTGTTAATGGGTTCTAGCATGTTCCTTTCATAGTTAGCTACATCCACTGTATGCCATTTTAAAGTGACACCTGTTGAACGGTCTTGGACATTGCCATATAATGGGTCGTAAGTCAATGTGTCTACCATTGGAATATCATAAGTAACCATACTTAGTGAAAGACTGGCCGGTATGGACATCTGAGATTCAGATACAATTCCGTCTTTTACTGTGATGGCTTTGATTCTTAAGTAATTGACCCCCGGAAATTCAAAATCATAGGGTGTTTGGGAATCTGATACTACATAGGGATCTAATGCTTCTTCATCTATAACCGTATCTAGAGTGTTAATCCAAGAACCATTTTCATAAAGAACAATCTTGTTTAACCTAAGGCGTTCATCGGTTTTATTATAACCAAATGCATAGTTGAGTTGTTCAGATGGTGTTGGTTGCGTTCCAGGTACATCACTGGATTGCCTAAGCTTATAGACGTTATCCTCTTTGTAGACCTCAAACACTTTGATAACTTGATAAGGGTTGCTCACGTTGTTTGTGGGTACTTCGTTCACAGACAATTCATAAAAAAGTGATCCGCCATCTTTGAATATATCATCCAGCTCCTTGACTGTTTTATTGGTTGGGGCATCCCATACCAAGTCCATCTCGACTTTGGTTGGGTTATCTGTCTCATCCTGCGGAGGTACTACGATGACATTCTCTATAGTTCGAATGGTTGGTGTGGTTGGGGGTACGTTCTGATCATCAATTGCCTTATAGTTCAGCACTTGGGATCGAATCTGAACCCCAGCAAAATTCACAAATACCTGATAGGCATCTTGTGAAGAAGTGCTTTGAAATGGTACAGGGATAAAAATCTCATCATTGTCCCCAGCCGTAGAATGATAATTCTTGAGCCACAGGTCACCGTTTGGATCCAGTTCGGGTTTAACAACTTTACTATAGAGGATAATATATTCAACATCCCCCTGACTGCCTATGTCGTATGGTACAATATCCAGATAGGCTTCTTTTGCGTTAGCCCGCTTAAGTTCATAGGCCATATAGGTATACCCAAAACCATTCACAGGTCTATAGCCGGTAAAGCCATAATCTTCAAAACCGATTGCATCCAGATCCACTTGAAAACCAATATTGACATTATAAATACGGCTGGCTTCTAGTTCTGACCATTGAATGGTTTTGCCATCATCAAATAGGTCCGAGTTGTCCTTGACCAGTCTTACTTTGTACTCGTAGGTATCCGGGTCATAGTCATAACCGACATCTACATTCGCTTCAGCATCATCTACATCCAGTGCATAAATAGGGTTGCTGTCGTCCAAATCTCCAAAGTCTTTGAGTCTAAAATTAAAGTCCAGATAGGAATCGGAGCCGATATCATCCAGTTCGATGATAGCGCTTATGTTACTTAAATTGGTTAATTCATAATCATAGGTCCATGTATCATTATCCAGTTCCTTAGGTTGTTTGAACTTGATATCCAGTCCAGGCCTGTTCCCTGGTTTATTGCCTGCATCTGTGGGTTGTGTTATGGGCTTAATCTCTATATTGGCTGTCCCTGCTTCATTTTCTCTTAGATGGGTCGGCGTGACGGTAAAGCCCTCTAGACCTTTGAGAACCTTAATGTTCTCAGTCGTTCCATTTGGCTTTACATAACTTACGGGCATGACAAAGCCCTTGTTATAGTTTCTTAAGAGTACAAAGGCTTTTCCTAGTTGAAAATCCCACTTGATATAGACTCTTTTGTTATCTACCTCAAAGGCAACACCAGGGTATTGTGAGCTAGCAGATCTTGGAATGCTAAATTCTAAGCCGCCTGAGGGGCCAACCAGTTTGGCGCCATCAAAGCGCCAATCCGGCACTGTAAGATTATAATCCATCTGTAAATAAGAATTAGAGACTAGATCTTGGGTGACATTGGTCGCGCCTAAATCTTCTCTAATAAAATACTTCACATCCACTTTTTCATAGGCCTGTTGAAACCGGATTTCTGTTTGACGGCCGTCTTCTAGATGATAAAATAAAGCATAATTGCCTGTGACGGATAAATCCAACTCCAATAGAATCTCATTGTCACCGGTCTTATTGTTAATTATGGTGAAGTTGGTGTCCATTGTATCTAGTTTTCTCCATATCAAAGTACCATCAGCCGCTTCTAGCTCCATGGGGACGATGCCAAATATGGCCACTAATGTTATGATTAAGATGCCTATGATGATGCGCTTATATTTTAACGTTTTCATATGAAGCTCCACCTTTTCTATATTCAGTCATCAATTTATGTTTAGAAAGACTCTTATGTATATCGGCAAAGAATGCTCATATGATTACCGAAATCTGATAAAAGGTATATTACAAATTAATAACAAGAGGCTGCCCAGTCGGACTGCCTCTTGTTATTTCTAATTAGTATTATATTCTTATTTGTCCTGCCTTGCTTGTGCTATTTCAATCCTAGCCAAAGCTCTAAGAAGTGATGCTTGTGCTTGAACAACGTCTTCTTCTTTATGTTTTTCATCATGATGGGTCATTTCTTCAAGCTTCTTCTCGGCGCGCTGTCTAGCAGATAAGGCCCTGTCCATATCAATCTCATCTGCCCATTCAGCTGCATCAGTCAATATGGTCACCTTTTCTTCGCCAATTTCTGCAAAACCATTATGCAATACCGCTTCAAATGTGTCTTTATCATTTTTAAAGACAGCTTTACCACTGGTTAGTGTTGTTATCAAAGGAATATGGTCATATAGTACACCTATGAAACCTTCTGTTGTCTTAAAAGACAAAGCATCCACTTCTGCGGTAAAAAACTCACGATCCGGTGTTACAATATGTAATTCGATTTTGTTTGTCGCCATAAAATCACCTACTATACACGACTAAGGACATCGTCAATATTTCCTGCCATTAGAAATGCACTTTCCGGTATGCTATCATGTTTTCCTTCAAGTATTTCACTAAAACCACGAATGGTTTCGCTTAAAGGTACATATCGACCTTCAAGACCTGTGAATGTCTCAGCTACGAAGAATGGCTGTGACAAGAATCTTTGAATCTTTCTTGCACGCATAACTAAAGTCTTATCTTCTTCTGATAATTCATCCATACCTAAAATGGCTATGATATCTTGCAACTCATTGTTTCTTTGTAGTATCTCTTGTACACCACGGGCTACACTATAATGCTCTTCCCCAATAATCATTGGGTCAAGTATTCTAGAGGTTGAGTCCAATGGGTCAACAGCTGGGTATATACCAAGTTCGACAATAGATCTAGATAGAACTGTCGTTGCATCTAGATGGGCAAATGTTGTTGCCGGTGCTGGGTCTGTTAAGTCATCGGCTGGAACATATACCGCTTGTACAGAAGTAATGGAACCTTTTCTTGTTGATGTGATACGTTCTTGGAGCATACCCATCTCTGTTGCTAGCGTTGGTTGATATCCAACCGCACTTGGCACACGTCCAAGTAAGGCGGATACTTCAGATCCGGCTTGGGTAAAACGGAAAATATTATCAACAAATAGAAGAACGTCTCGACCACCTTCATCTCTAAAGTACTCTGCCATAGTCAAGCCTGTAAGACCAACACGCATACGTGCCCCTGGCGGTTCATTCATTTGTCCAAAGACCATGGTGGTTTTATCAAGTACCCCTGATTCTGCCATCTCATGGTATAAGTCATTTCCTTCTCTGGTACGCTCTCCAACACCTGTGAAAACGGAGTAACCTCCATGTTCTGTTGCAATATTTCTAATCAACTCTTGAATAAGCACAGTCTTACCTACCCCTGCACCACCAAAGAGACCGATTTTTCCACCTTTTTGGTAGGGACATAATAAGTCAACAACTTTTATACCTGTTTCAAGAATCTCTGATTCTGTAGATTGTTCCTCAAACTTTGGTGGCTCACGGTGTATAGACCACTTATCTTTTGTAACAGGTGCTGGCTTACTGTCGATTACTGCCCCTGTTACATTGAACATTCTGCCAAGTGTTTCCTCACCTACAGGTACCCTTATTGGGCTTCCTGTATCGACGGCTTCCATACCTCTTATCAATCCGTCTGTTGCACCCATTGAGATACATTTGACGATATCGTCTCCAAGGTGACCCGCTACTTCAACAATCAAAGGTATATCGTTTTTTCTCTCGATTGTAATGGCATTGTATAATTGAGGTAATTCACTTGTTTCGAATTTAATGTCTAATACCGCACCAATAATTTGAGTGATTTTCCCAACGTTTTTTGACATTTTTCTATTCACTCCTTTACTTTAGTGCTTCTGCACCGCCAACAATCTCAGATAACTCTTGGGTTATAGATGCTTGACGGGCTCTGTTGTATTGAAGGGTTAACTTGTCAATCATATCCGATGCATTGCTCGTTGCAGAGTCCATGGCTGTCATACGTGCACCATGTTCGCTTGCAATGGATTCTTTTAAGGCACCGAATATAATGCTATTGACATACTGTGGAATAATGCTGTCTAGCACTTCTTCTACACTTGGCTCATAGTTGATACCGGATTCCAAATGTTCTTCGTCCGGTTTTTCTTCTACAAAATCATCAAAGTCCAGAGGCAAAAGCTTAATGAGTTTTGCTTCTTGATTCAAAGTGGACTCAAATGCCGTATAAGCGATATAAACATGATCAATCTCACCACTTACATAACGTTTAAGTAACTCTGTACCGATCTTTGCTGCATCACCATACTCGGGCATATCTATCATTTCATTATAACTTTCAATGATGTTAAAACCTCTTCTTTTTAGAAGGTCTCTTCCTTTACGTCCTACTGCAATTACACTTGCATCTTCGCCTTCAACGCGATGAGTCGTTACCATTTTACAGACGTTATTATTGTATCCGCCCGCCAATCCTCTATTGGATGTAACAACGATATAGGTGTTATGCTTACCTTCTCGTTCGTCTAGGTACTTATGGCTGACTTGACCGCTTTGGGCTAAAATTGAAGTGATGGTACCATGCATTTTATGGAAATAAGGTCTGGTCTTGACCGCTTGCTCCTTTGCCTTTTGTAGCTTGGCAGTTGCAACCAGCTTCATCGCCTTGGTGATTTGTTGGGTGCTCTGTATGCTATTTTTCCTTCGTTTAATATCACGCATTGATGCCATCGATTAATTACACCTCTTCACTCTTCTTCATGAAGTCTGTTTTGAATTCACCAATCACGTCTTCAAGACGCTTATCAAGCTCATCTGTCAAACCTGAATCTTTAATCAAGTCTGCTAAGATTTCCGGATACATGGTTTCAACAAATTCCATTAGTCCAGTTTCGAATTTATGTATATCGTCAAGCTCGATATCCATTAAGAATTTTCGAGTCGCAGCGTATAAAATCACAATTTGCTCTGCAACTTTTAAAGGCTTGTATTGAGCTTGTTTTAGTATTTCTATAATACGTTCACCTTGTGTTAGACGATCTCTTGTTTCTTTATCAAGGTCTGAGCCAAATTGGGCAAAAGCTGCCAGCTCTCTATACTGAGCAAGCTCAACACGAATGGGTCCGGCAATTTTCTTCATGGCTTTGATCTGAGCTGCACCACCAACCCTAGATACGGATAGTCCCGGGTTGATTGCAGGTCTGATCCCTGAATTAAACATCTCTGTCTCAAGGAAAATCTGACCGTCCGTGATGGAGATAACGTTCGTTGGGATATAGGCAGATATGTCACCTGCTTGTGTTTCAATGATTGGCAAGGCGGTTAAAGAGCCTCCACCACGCTCATCAGAAAGCTTTGCTGCACGTTCTAACAATCTGGAATGCAAATAGAATACATCTCCAGGATAAGCTTCACGTCCCGGTGGTCTACGAAGCAGTAGTGACATGGCTCTGTAGGCAACAGCATGTTTGGATAAATCATCATAAATAATTAAGACTTCTTTACCTTCTTCCATCCATTCTTCACCAATCGCACAACCTGCAAAAGGCGCAATAAATTGAAGTGGCGCTGGTTCAGAGGCGTTGGCCGCAACTACGGTCGTATAGTCCATTGCGCCATTTTCTTCTAACTTTTTAACCAATTGTGCAACTGTTGAAGCTTTTTGGCCTATGGCTACATAAATACATAATACACCGGAATCTTTTTGATTCATAATTGTATCAATAGCTATCGCTGTCTTACCTGTTTGTCTGTCTCCAATGATAAGCTCTCTTTGTCCACGTCCAATAGGCACCATGGCATCAATCGCCTTAAGACCTGTTTGAAGTGGTGTGTCGACGGACTTACGTTCGATAACGCCAGGTGCAACTCTTTCAACTTGTCTAAACTTGTCTGTGCTAATTGGACCTTTGCCGTCAATTGGCTGACCAATTGCGTTGACAACACGTCCCATTAATGCATCACCGACTGGTACTTCTACAACCCGTCCTGTGGCTTTTACAATATCACCTTCACCAATACCCTTGTCTGATCCCATTAACACGGCACCAACATTATCTTGTTCAAGGTTAAGAACCATACCATAAACGTCACCAGGAAACTCAAGTAGCTCTCCTGCCATAGCGTTTTCTAAGCCATGTATACGGGCAATACCATCGGCAACCTGAATTACAGTACCTACATCGGCAACTTCTAATTTGGTTTTGTAGCGTTTAATCTGCTCTTTGATCACTGAGCTGATTTCTTCTGGTTTCAAATTCATACCGAGGTCACACCGCCTTTCTACGAAAAATTAATTTTAGTCTCTAACAGCTTCTTAGACATCATATGCATATGTCCTTTGATACTGTTATCAATAACCCGATCTCCAATTCGAATGAACAAGCCACCTATAAGGGTGTTGTCAATTCTGTATTCCGGAATGATCTTTTTGTCTGTTGACTTTTCCAATTGATCGATAATCTGCTTTTTCTTCTCGCTGCTTAGTTCATCCACAGACTCAATATAAGCCTTCACTTTACCTTGATGGGTGTCTATCATATCAAGAGTTTCTTTCAAGATATTAGAGATGTATTGTTGTCTGTTCTTCTTTAAGATTAGAATCATAAGACCTAATAGGTCTTGGCCAATCTTATCTGTCAATGTGTCTTCAAGTAATTTGATCTTATCTGTCATAGAAACTTTGGGATGACTTAGAAATTCAATCAAACCCTCATCTAAAAAACTTTCTTGAATTAATAGAATATCCTTTTGCAAATCATCTACAGCATCTTTTTCTTCGGCAAGCTGAAAGATTGCTGAACCATAACGTTTTGCTACTAACTCAACCATGAGGATTCTCCAATACTTGCAAGGGTTTCATCAACAAGTTGATTCTTCAACTCATCATTGATGGACGCTGCAACAAATTTGCTTGCCATTACAGTTGCAACACCGATAATCTCACGACGCATCTCGTCTTTGCTCTGCTCTTTCTCACGCTCAATATCAAGGTGAGCTCTTTTTATTAGTCGATCTGCCTCATCTTTTGCTTCTTTTATAATCTCATCTTCGCGTTCAATAGCTCTTTTTCTTGCATGTGCAAGTATTTTTTCTGCCTCTTGATGGATATTTTGTAATTTGCTTTCATAATCCGTCTTAAGGGCTGCCAATGCTTCTGTATCTTCATCTATACGCTTATATTCGTCGGCAATCTCTTCTTTTCTTTTTTGCAAAATATTTCTTACAGGTTTGAAAAGTAGCCTTCCAAGTATGTAAAATAATACCAATACAGTAAGTATATGGACTATGACTTGAATAATGGTTTGATCTGTAAAAAAGATAACATAAGGCTCTGGAAGTGCATTAAGTTGTGGTAAGGAAGTCGAAAGATTTTGCATTACCATATTTAAACCATTCAATTCACCTTTCCTCCTTTCGTTAAAGGGTAAAAGTTATACCGGATTATTGACTTAATTCCATATATTTCGTAATTAATGGGTTCGCAAACAATAAAATGATGGCAATGATAAGACCATAGATACCTGTTGTCTCCGCTACCGCTGCACCAAGTAACATGGTTCTGATAATATCGGATTGGGCACCTGGTTGACGTCCAACCGCTTCTGCACCTTTACCTGCTGCAAAACCTTGACCGATACCAGGACCTATACCTGCGATCATAGCTAAACCTGCTCCGATTGCTGAACTCGCTAATATTAACGCTTTTCCATCGATTTGATTTACATCTGACATTTTTAAATCCTCCTTATATTCAATAAGTTTATGATTTTTGTTATAAATTGACTTCTTCTATTTACTATTCCTAGAAGAAAATGTTAACGAACAATAAAATTAGTGCTATAATCAGTGCATATATACCTGTTGTCTGAGCAACTGCTTGACCTAACAACATGGCTCTTATGATCTGACTTTGTAACTTAGGACGTTTTCCAACGGCCTCAGAGCCTTTACCTGCTGCATATCCTTGACCAATACCCGGTCCGATACCTGCAATCATGGCAAGTCCTGCTCCAATAGCGCTTGCTGCGAGAACAACCGCTGTTCCTTCTCTGCCAACCAATGGATTGGCAAACAACATGATGATGGCAATAACCAGTGCAAATATACCTGAAGTCTCAGCTACAGCTGCGCCGAGTAGCATGACGATGGTTGCTTGTCTACCACCTTCTGGATTGTTTCCAACCGCTTCAGCCGCTTTTCCTGCTGCAAAGCCTTGACCAATACCAGGACCGATACCTGCGCCCATAGCCAAACCGGCTGCAATTGCCGAACCTGATAAAATCAAAGCAAATCTGTCTGTGTTATTTAGAAAATTAAGAATCATTTCAAAAAGGCCATCCATTTTTTCACCTCACTTTACTGAATGTGACCATTCTAATCCATCGCACTGGCAACAAATGTCATGCTCAGCATAACAAATATGAAAGCCTGTAACACACCTGCAAATATGTCAAAATACGCATGTAAGGCTACAGGAATGCCGATTAGTGCAAACCAGGGTAGATTATAATACAATCCCATGATAATTGTTCCACCTAATATGTTGCCAAAAAGACGAAAACTAAGGGATATTGGGTTGGCCAACTCTCCAATAACATTAAGTGGCGTTAAAGGCCACAAAGGTTCGGTTAAGCCTTTTAACCAAGAAAAAGCGCCTTTTTCCTTGATGGCAAAACCTTGGACCATGGTGAACGTAATCATGGCCAATGCAAATGTTAGTGCAAAGTCAGCGGTTGGGGGTCTCATGAAATCAATTAATACTTTTGGCTCTCCAGCTGGTGGTGCGCCAATGTTTGGTCCTAAAAACAACCCCGATATATTACATAATAGTATGTAAATAATCATAGAACCGTAGAAGGATCCAAATTTTCTGCCGTGCTTGCCCATAGTCGTTTCAGCAAAGTTATCCAGTGTATCCACTAGAAATTCGACAACATTTTGAACACCTTCTGGTACTTTTTGGGGATTTTTAATTGCATTTCTTACAATCAAGGCAATTAAAATTAGGACGCCACAAATGATCCATGAGTTAATCATTGATTCTGTGATCCAGAGCTCAAAGCTGCCAATACGGACTACTTTGGCAACATAAATGCTAAAATCCATCTGTGATCATCTCCTTTTGCTAGACATTTGAGACTACTTAGACTTAAAAGTCAGTTTCTTCATCATCCTCCCACTCTAAGAATTCAATAGAGCCATCAACCGGCACCTTTGGTTCAAGGGCACCTTGCCAATAAGCCGCTAACTTCAAACTTAAAAGTGCTAGAATAACCGCCACACCACTAATGGTCGGTATGGCTATACCCACAAAAAGAACGATAAATGTAACCACATAGCGTAACATGTAATGCACACTCATATAACTCTTAGCTGCACTAGGTGGTTTCTTTATTGCTCTTTTCAATGTGATTTCTAATAGTTTAATTTTTAACAAGGTGACCGAGCCACCTAGTAATATACCTCTTGCATAGGTAGCTATATCGTCAACCAATAGAACGCCTACGCCAAAAGTAATACATAATATGATCAATACTTTCCAGGAAAGAGACCACACAATCGACTTATTTTCTGTCATGCTTAGAACCCTTCTTTCCCGAATCAACTCTACTAAGTACGGTAACGAACAGGTTTCGAAAGGCTGCTAAAACACCAAGGATTAAGAATATAATCAGGAATAATCCATTGGTTCCAAGCTTCCCATCTATCCAGTGTCCTATAAAGATACAAAGAAAGATAGGTATTGCCATTAATAGACCAATCTGACTGACAAGGGCCAAATTCTTTAGATAATCAAATTTCATGACTTCTCACAACCCTTCTACAAGATAGTATTATACCTGTAATTAAGACGAATGTAAATATATATTCACAAGATTCACCAATAATTGTTATGATTTTCACGATATTTTATCTGTTTTGCAAACTCAATTTACTTGTGATTGGCTTTTAACCATGCTACTATGCGTTCTGATGCATGGCCGTCTCCATATGGATTGGCGGCTGTTGACATTTTATTATAAGCGTTTGTATCCTTTAATAATTCTATAGTTGTATTTATAATCTTGGTTTTATCCGTTCCCACAAGCTTAAGCGTACCCGCTTCTACACCTTCCGGTCTCTCTGTTACTTCTCTAAGAACAAGTACCGGTTTGCCTAGAGAGGGTACTTCTTCTTGCAAGCCACCGGAATCTGTTAATACCAGATAGGATCTTGCCAGTAGGTTGTGCATGTCTTTCAACTCGAGTGGCGGTAAGAGATGGATGCGATCATGATGGCCTAATATACGATTGGCCACATCCATAACCTTCGGATTAAGATGCACTGCATAGACTACTTCAACATCCGGTCTAAGGTTAACAACCTCTAGAACGGCTTCGCATATGTTTTCTAAGGGTTTCCCTAGATTTTCTCGTCTATGGGCCGTCATGACGATTATTTTTTTGTGTTTATAATCAATATGGTTTAGAGCATCCACGGTAAAATGATAGGCGTCATTGATGGTAGATGATAGGGCATCAATAACTGTATTGCCTGTAACAACAATACGGGCTTCTTCAACATTTTCAAGGATTAAATGTTTTTTAGCCGTTTCGGTTGGTGCAAAGTGATAGTCTGCAATACTTCCGGTTAGTTTTCTATTCATTTCTTCCGGAAAGGGTTGGTATTTGTCATAGGTTCGAAGACCTGCTTCCACATGACCTACTGCGATTTGATGGTAGAATGCTGCTAGTGCACCTGCAAATGTCGTGGTTGTATCACCATGAACAAGCACCACATCCGGTTTGGCTTCTTCCATGATTTTTTCAAGACCTTTGATGGCCCTTGTGGTAATGTCTGTTAATGTCTGATGTTGCTTCATAATATCCAAATCATAGTCCGGTTTTATATCAAACACTTCAAGTACCTGATCTAACATTTCTCTGTGTTGCGCAGTCACACATACAATATTCTCTATACCTTCTTCTTTTTCCAAGGCTTTTACTACCGGTCCCATCTTAATGGCTTCCGGTCTTGTACCAAATATGCTCATAACTTTCATGGTTTTCCTCCGATGCTTCTATATGTAATTAATCACTTTTAATCTTTTTATTCTGATAATTGGTATATAAGATATCCCCTAACCACACAGACAAGATGATGCCAATAATCAAAGAGGCTAAGAAAAAATCTTTTAAGGCAAAAAGAATACCCGCTATACCAAAGCAACCACTAACGCCATACATGGTTAAGACCGCTCTTTTATGACTGATTCCTTTGTCTACAAGTCTATGATGCAAATGGCCGCGATCACCTTTGTATATGGATTGCTTATTAACCAATCGTCGTATAATGGCAAATGATGTGTCAAATATGGGTAGTCCCAGAACGATAGCCCCAACAATGACGGTAACCACTGTATAGCTTTTTGTTAAACCTTGAATGGAAATGACGGCCAATGTAAAACCTAAAAACGTAGATCCGGTATCACCCATAAAAATCTTAGCAGGGTTAAAATTGTGAGGCAAAAATCCTAAGCAGGCGCCTGCAAGTGTGGCTGCCAATACAACAATAACCGGAGGTCCGAATATAAAAGATATAATCATAAAGCTTAGTGATGCAATGGATGCCACACCTGTTGCAAGACCATCCAATCCGTCAAGAAAGTTTACCGCATTGGTTAGTCCGACGATCCATAGTACCGTTAGGACATTGCCTATTGAACCTACTTGTATGACACCGCCATTGGCCCATGGCCATGATAGAATCTCAATACTGGTTCCCGAAAAAACAACAATTAAAGCTGCCAAAATCTGAAAAAATATTCTAAGCTTAGGGCTAAGCTGATAGATATCATCTAGAAAGCCAACAATGGTTATGATGATGCTTCCTATGATGAGTCCGAAAAATTCCATCGAGACAAAACCACCAACTAATGGTGCTATTAAAAGGGATGTAAAAATGAAACCGGTTACAATTGCTGATCCGCCTGCAAGTGGCATCGGCTTATCATGGACACCTAATGCTTTTGGGTGGTCAATGGCACCGACTTTTATGGCCAACTTTTTACTCAAGGGTGTTACCAACACCGTAATACCAAACGCCAAAGAGAAGGCTATGATATAGATGATATTGATATTCAAGTTTTTAAGAAATTCCATTATTCCATCATCTCCAAATTTTCCGACTTCTATATAATTTATTTCGTTCCATATAAACGGTCTCCAGCATCCCCAAGTCCAGGAATGATATAACCATGGTCATTTAGCCGCTCATCAAGTGCCGCAATATAGATGTCTACATCCGGATGGGCCTCTTGCACTTTTTTTACACCTTCCGGTGCTGCGATTAAGCACATGAAGTGGATACGACTAACGCCTTTATCTTTAATGAATTGTATAGCTGATATAGCTGATCCACCGGTTGCTAACATTGGATCAAGTACAAATATATCTCGTTCTGCAGCATCGTAAGGTAACTTACAATAATACTCAACAGGATTAAGGGTCTCCGGATCACGATACAAGCCAATGTGGCCAACTTTTGCTGTTGGAACCAAGCTTAACATCCCATCCACCATGCCAAGTCCGGCTCTTAGTATCGGTACAATACCAAGATTCTTACCTGCTATTTGTTTGACAGTTGCTTCTGCAACCGGCGTCTTAACGATTTCATCACGTAAAGGAAGGTTTCTTGTCGCCTCATAGCACATGAGCATGGCTATCTCATTAACCAGTTCTCTAAATTCTTTGGAACCCGTTTCTTCTTTTCTTAGGACACCCACTTTGTGTTGAATAAGTGGATGGTCCATTACAAATACATTTGACATTTTTTCCCTCCTATAGGATCATCTTTTGTTTGTTTAACACCTAATCTTCTATTTTCTCTACACGTCTTCTGTGGCGTTCTTCATTAGAAAAATCCGTGTTAATAAATGTATCCACAATTTTCAAAGCCAGTCCGGGACCTACAACCCGTCCTCCAAGACACAAAACATTCGCGCTGTTATGAAGTTTGGTCGCTTCAGCAGAAAAACAATCATGGCATAGTGCCGCTCTTATACCTTTATGCCTATTGGCCGCTATGGAAATACCGATACCTGTACCACATATCAATATGCCTTGAGCTTTTTCATGTTCTAATACATATCTGCAAACCTGTTTTGCATAATCCGGATAATCCACTGCTTCCTCGTCATGGGTCCCAAAATCTATATAGGAAATACCTTTTGAATCAAATGCCTGAATGATTTCCTTCTTAAGGGCGTAACCGCCATGATCGCAACCTATTGCTATCATCTTTTTCCTCCTTCTACCTCGTACTATTTGACACGACTACTATATTATGCTTTTAATTGGTCTATCAGCTTACTGATAGCAGTATCTAATTGGTCAGCGCACTGATCATATGCCTCTTGACCCAAACCATAGGGGTCTTTTACATCACCTGTCATTTGTATATATGGCAACAAGACATATACTTTGCCTTCCAACATCGGATAGTGGTATTTTAAATATGTCTCATGTCTGCTCGTCATTGTCAGTATAAGCATGTTCTCTGTTACTTCTTTAGGATCAAACCTTTTTGACTTATGGTTCTTAATCGAAATATGTTTTTTTTCCATGGCTTTTACAGCTTTCATATTCGCAGGCTCTTCTAAGTTGACGGAAATACCCCGAGAACATATAATCGCCTTGTTTTTACCTATTATTTTTTTTGCTAAGCCTTCTGCTATTGGCGACCTGCAGGTGTTACCTGTACAAACAAACATTAAATCTTTCATATGACTCGTATACTCTCCTCTATACAAAGCGTTGTTCATTATTTGCTGCTTTTAACAATCGATTCATGGTTGCAACACCAATCTCTTTTTCATGAAAGGCTTGTGTAAGTATTTTTTCAATACCTAAATCATCCATTTGTCTTAATACTTTAAAGAGGTTAGAGGCAATTTCATAGGCATCGTGTTCTGAACCAATCGTTAAAATTGTTGGACAGTTATAAGCCTCACGGTCTTCATTTGTTGCAATAATTCCGACTTTTTCTTTATTACTCAAGCTTTTTTGAACTGAATCATTCATGGCTTTTATGGCTTTTTCTTTACTGCCGTAATAAATAACCAATCTGCCTTTTGGTGCATAATGCTTATACTTCATTCCCGGTGCTCTTGGTATTTCATCAACCGATAGTCCAAGGTCTTTTGGGTCTAGAACCACCGGTCCTATAATCGCTTCTATCATTGCTTTGGTAACCCCACCCGGTCTAAGTATCACAGCCGGCTCCGATGTCAAGTCCAACACAGTTGATTCTAGACCGATATTAGCGTCTCCACCATCAATAATCATATCAATACGACCTTTTAGGTCTTCTATAACATGGGCTGCAATGGTAGGGCTTGGTTTTCCTGATATATTGGCACTGGGCGCAGCAATAGGTAAGCCGCTTTGCCTTATGATTTCCCTAGCAAGGGGATGTGCCGGCACTCGAATGGCTACGGTGTCCAAACCACCTGTAATCTCATATGGTATTACTTGGTTCTTCTTGAAGATCATCGTTAATGGCCCTGGCCAAAAAGCTTCCATTAAGGGTCTGGCTATTTCCGGAATCTCCGTTACATATTTTTCAACCTCTTGAGCATGATCAATATGGACTATTAATGGATTATCCGAAGGTCTTCCTTTAGCTTCGTATATTTTTCTGACAATGGATGCATCTAAGGCATTCGCACCAATCCCGTAAACCGTTTCAGTAGGAAAAGCAACTAGACCACCAATTTTCAAGGTCATTGCTGCTTCTCTGATTAGGTCAATTTGATTTTCTGGTGTTATATGCAAAATTCTTGTATCCATTGGTCACCGTATTCTATTCATTCGGATTATTGTCCTGTATAATTATAACATACTTTCTGAAAAAATGAATCCATTAAGGCGTTTCTATAGTATTTTGTACTTCCGATTGGTATATACCAACCCCAAGTAGACTTATTCCTATTAATATTAAGATTAAAAGCTGTACACTATTGTACTGAAAAAAGTTAATCTTAGCAAGGTAAATGTTCAAAATATTATATAAGGTGTGTAGCCAAATCGCGGATAGAATGGAACCTGTTTTATAAACGAGGATTGCCGCCAACAGCCCTACAGGGAAAACATATATACTTTGAACGAGGTTCATATGACTGAGTGAAAAGATCACACTTGATAATACTATACTTACAAAAGGCCCGAATCCATAAGATAGCCTACTAAGCACAACGCCTCTAAAGAATAGCTCTTCAAATATAGGTGTTAATATACCTACGATTACCATGAGAAACCCAAAATTATAGACTCGAAAAGTTGAAGAACTTAAATATGAAAACTCAATATCTGTTGCCGCACTAATGAATCTAATCAGGCCATTCATTAAAAAAACTAAACCAATACCTGTTACCATACTTGCTAAACTGTTTTTAATGTTCATCTGTCTAAGCGCAAATATTTGACTTAATTTCTGTTTGGAAAAAACTGCAACGATTAGAAATAAAGATGCAACCACAAGCCAACTTAATAGGGTGTATTCCAAGGGATGGTCTCTTACGTATTCTAACGTTATACTTTCTATATCACCTAGATGTGTATACGCTTCAATATGTAACATTTCCCACCCTTGATGCAAACCGTAAAAAATAATATAATTGTATGCAAAATACATAATCTCATAGATTAGGTACACGATACCAATAAGTAATATACATTCCAAAATAGCCCTTAATCGCTTCATGCCGACCGCCTATGTTTTCACGCAACCTATCCAATACTTTGATTTGTTGCTTGATTTATTTATGGTACTAAATGTTTTCTAAGCACATTCCATATGGCTTCTTTTTCTAAACCTATCTTCCATCCTGCTACACCAACTAATTCATGCTTAGAAAGCAACTTCACTTTCTCTTCAATTGATTTTTCTTCTTCAAGCCACATTTTATAGGTTTTACCGTCTTTTTCATATTCCCCATAGTATTGCTTAATGTCTTCTAACCAATTGAACTCTACACCTTCTTCCGTCATGATTCGATAGGCTGTATCCATACCAAAAGCTCTTGAGGATACTTTGACTTCTCCATCTATTACTTCTTCAGTCCACAACCTCGTATAGTAGGGTAACCCTAGTACCGTCTTCTCTTTTGGTACTTCTTTTAGTGTATCTGTGATACCTTTTTCTACGAATCCAATACTGGCGACAGAACCACTGTTTGGAGAAGTGGACCAGTGCTCATCATAAGCCATAATCATGACATAATCTACAATCTCCCCCACTTCTTTACGGCCATAGTGGGCTGTCCACTGTGAGGGTACGTACATATCTACTGAGACCACCAAGCCTTGGTTTTTAAGATAAGGGGTCAGTTCTTTCATAAACTGGATAAAATAGGGTCCATCTGCTTGCCCAACGTTTTCAAAATCCACGTTAATACCATCTAGATTATAGAGCGCGGATAAGGCCAATAGCTCTCGTATTACTTTTTCTCTTTTTTTTGTGCTGCTTAGGACCTCATGGGTCAACTGACGATCAAATTGATTTGAAAATAGTGCCCAAACTTGTATACCTCTTGCATGGGCTTTATTTACATAATCTAAGTCTGCAATATTGGTAATGTTCCCTTCTGAGTCTTTTATGTGAAACCATGTAGGGGAAATGACATTTAATCCACGAACACCTTCTAATACATCATCTAAATAGCGATTGGCCGTCGTGTTGGTAACCTGATGCCATGCCAGATTCAATGCACCATCAAAAGTTGGTCTTGTGTCATAGTTATAGATTTCTCTAACTAAGGGTTCACCTACAATTAATCTTTTTTCACCTACTTCTTCTTTACGGATATACCCGATCAAGCCTTCTTTGGTTCGTACTTCAAGCCATATGCCATCATCATCAAAAATCCTGATTTCTTCTCCACTTGCAGCTTTTTTGACTACTGTACTTTTCTTGTCTTTCCAAGAACGAATAATACCATATTCGTGTGTACTTGGCATAACCATTCCATAGGTTCCATCTAAACTTTTGTCTTCTATGGTCAACGTATCTATGGTTCCATCATAATAGAAATCATGATGCGCAAATTTTTTCATCAATTCTAAGGGCATAAACGGTATGTCTGGAACCAATTCTCTAATCGGTATCTCCAGAGAAATAGGTTCTTTATTCACAAAGTAGGTTAAAGCATCTGTTTCCATACGTATGACATCATTTATCGATGTATAGGTTAGTATCTTTTCCTCATTATCCCAGTAAAAACCGTCATTAAAGTATTCCATTACAAAAGTGATTGGTACATATACCACATCGTCTATATATCTAGGATAGTGGTCAAGCTCAATCCTTACATTCTCAAAGATGACTAAGGTCTCATCCTCACTTAAACCCTTCATTAGGTTTTCAATTGGTTCCATGGTCATATTGGGTACCATTAAATAAGACTCATCAAAATTTCTTATTTCAAAAAAGTTGGTTCCAAAACCAACCAAAAGAAATACAAAAATCAAAGATATCTTTCTTAAAAGTTTTAACAAGCTATCACTCCTCACTTAAAGCTTATTCTAACATATCTTCCACCCTACTTTATTACAAAACAATTAAAAAGACCTGACTTTTTTCTGTCGGTCTTTTGATTATAACCCTACGGTTTTTTATATGGATTCATTCCCTGTTATTTTATTACTTTTACCATGATGGGTTTTTTCTAGCATCATGGCACTTTGTATCAAGCAAAATACACCTGCCATGATGAAAAAATCACCAATGCTCATGATCTTTGGCATGGGATAAGGCGGACCAATAAAAATAACATCCGAGAGCATCTTAAATCTGGTCCCTGACTCCAGTAAAACATGACCGAGATCAAAGTTGGGTGCGTAGGGTGCTGGGAGTGCAACCGGCATCTTGCCTTGGTTGGCTGCAATTGGTATGAAATTCAGTATTGAACCAAGGCCCATTAGATTAAGACCTCGCCATTTCAAGTTAAGAAAGATTGGCACCATGATAATGCAGTAGGTAAATAAGTGCAATATATAAAAATGGTCATAGAACAGACGTCCGATGCCACTGCCTTCCTCATTCGCCATTGTAAAGATTAGTACTTGAAAAATACTACCTACAAAAAACAGGTATATGCCTTTAATCTCTATTAAACCCAAATGCTTAAGTTTACCTTTTCGAATCCAACCAACTAGGATTGATAGAACGATGCTTTCAACAATCATACGCTGACCCCACTTAATGGTTCATCGTAATAAATATCCGATGGGTCTTCTTGGTTCTCTTCAAGAATCACTCCGAACTCATCTACATGTTCTAAGACAATACCCACAAGACTGGCATTAAACTGAGTGCCTCGGTAGAGAATTAATTCTTCAACCGCCTCATCTAGTGTCAATGCCTTACGATAAGGTCGGTTGGTGGTCATAGCATCAAAGGTGTCTGCTATTGATAGTATAGCAGCATCTCTTGGAATGGTTTCCCCTATAAGGCCTTCCGGATAACCTTTGCCATCTGGTCTTTCATGATGGTATTTTACAGCTTCTGAAATCTTTCTAAGGACATCTACGTTACTAAGAATCTGAGCACCCATGGCTGAATGATCCTTGATTTTGGTGTATTCGTCCTCAGATAACTTACCGCTTTTGTTTAGAATCTCATCAGGTATACCTATCTTACCAATATCATGGAGCTTGGCTGCTTTTTGAAGATTTTCCATCTCATTTGGTGAATATTTTAAGGCTTTGGCCAATATAGCCGCATACCGCTCCACCCTTGTGGCATGACCACTTGTATAGGCATCTCGCATTAACAAGGCCTCATTTAATGCTTGAATGGTTTCCATGCTCATTTTTTGAGAATCAAAGTATA